>JANLUW010000170.1:0-2113 GCA_031363645.1 Rhizobacter sp.
AGCGATGCGCCAGCGCAGGCTGATGCTCGCGACCGCCGAGTCGTGCACCGGCGGGCTGATCGCGGCGGCGTGCACCGCGGTGGCCGGTTCGAGCGACTGGTTCGAGCGTGGCTTCGTGACCTACTCGAACGAGGCGAAAAACGAATCGCTCGGTGTCGATGCGCGCCTGATCGCGGCGCACGGCGCCGTGAGCGAAACCGTTGCGGTCGCCATGGCCGAGGGTGCGCTCGCGCACTCGCGGGCGCAGCTTTCGGTGGCCGTCACAGGCATCGCCGGGCCGGGCGGCGGATCTGTGGCGAAACCGGTCGGCACCGTCTGGCTCGCGATTGCGCAGGCAGGCGCCGTCACGCGCGCCGAGTTGCTGCACCTTGCCGGCGACCGCCGCGTGATTCGCGAACAAACCGTGCAGCGCGCGCTGCAACGGTTGATCCAACGTGTCAACAAAAGGCAGGCGGGCTGACCGATGGCGATCCTGGTCGCGGCTGGTTTCGATGCCGACGAATGGCTTGTTTGGTGGCCGCTGCTTCAAGCCGCGTTGCCGAACGACCGATTGCTGCGTGACCGCGAGGCCGTGGCGCCGCACGACGTCGACATCGCACTCGTCGCCAACCCACCGCCCGGCAGCTTGCACGGTTTGCCGAAGCTGCGGCTGATCCAGTCGCTTTGGGCCGGCGTCGACCGCCTGCTCGACGACGCCACCATGCCATCCGACGTGCCGCTCGCGCGCATGGTCGACCCTGCGATGAACGCGACGATGGCGCAGACCGCGCTGTGGGCCGTGACGAGCCTGCAGCGCGGCTTTTTCGATTGCGCGGCGCAGCAGCGCGAGGCCGTGTGGAAGCCGCCTGCGCTGCGCCACACCGACGAGGTCACGGTCGCCGTGCTCGGCATGGGCCAGATGGGTCGGGCGACCGCGCAATTGCTGACGCAACACGGCTACTGCGTGCGCGGCTGGCAACGCAACGCCGAGGCGCCGGCTTTGGCGCATGTGCTCGCGCAAGCCGATGTCGTCGTCAACCTGCTGCCGCTGACGCCCGAGACACGCGGCCTGTTCGACGCATCGACCTTCGCGCAGATGCCACGTGGTGCGAACCTCGTGAACCTCGGCCGTGGCGCGCATGTCGTCGAGACCGACCTGCTCGCGGCGCTCGCGAGCGGTCAGTTGAAACGCGCCGTGCTCGACGTGTTCGCGACCGAGCCGCTGCCGGCAGCGCACCCGTTTTGGTCACACCCCGCGATCACCGTGCTGCCGCACATCGCCGCGCCGACCGACCCGCGCAGCGCCGCGCTGATCGCTGCGCGCAACATCGCGGCACTGCGCTGCGGCGCGCCGCTGCAGCACCTCGTCGACCGCACGCGCGGCTATTGAACCGGCCGCGTCGGCGTCAACGTCAACGTCAGAAAAACGCCATCGTCCGCACCTCGATGCTCTCGCGCTTCGGCGCGTTCGTCGGTGTCGTCGGGTCTTCGAACGCGGTGTGGCCCATGAAGCGGGCGCGGCCGTCGGTCTCCGACTCATAGGTCTTGAGCAGCAGCGCCTGGGCCGCTTCCATCTGCGGGAAGTAATGCCAGCGGTGCCGTGGCGAGTGGCGCATCACGTAGATCTCGCCGGTGCGCTCGCGGTATTTCAGGTCCATGCGAAGCATGTCCGCGGGGGCGTGCGTGGTCGCGTCGCACATCGCCAGCGGCAGTTCTTCGACGCGCCGGTAGAGCGGTTTCCAGACGTTGTAGAACGCGACGCGCCGCTTCATCAGCCCCTCGGCCTCGGCCGGCAGCAGATCGCGCACGCGCTGCGGGCCGCTCGCGACGGTGTAGTCGCTGTGCACCAACATCACCGCCGGGCGCTGCACCGTGGTTTGCTGTTTCAGGTCGGCGGGCAGGCGCTTGCGGACCGTGTGGTCGAAGACCTCGACCCGCTTCGCACCGGTGTGGCGCTTCACGAACTCGACGATCTGCGGGTAGAACGCCGTCTTGACCGTGGCGTCGTCGTCGAACTGGTCGAAGCGCGCACCGAACTCGTGCAGCTCGAAGCCCTCGCGGTCGAGTGACAGCCGGTCGGCAACCGACCACGCGTCGTGGATCTCGACCTCGTGCGGGTCGGTGCCAGGCGGAT
>JANLUW010000197.1:0-2464 GCA_031363645.1 Rhizobacter sp.
ACGTGATGAAGAACGGCGAGTCGGCGGAGATCGCGGTCGTCGGCTTCGAAGGGCTCGTTGGAATTCCCCTTTTCATGGGTGGCGAATCCACTTCCAGTCGTGCCGTGGTGCAGGACGCTGGTCAGGCTTACCGACTGCCAGCGGCCATCATCAAAGAGGAATTTGAAAAGGCGCCCGTGATGCACCTACTGCTGCGTTTCACGCAGGCGCTCATCGCTCAGATGGTGCAAACCGCGGCGTGCAACAAACACCACACTCTGGAGCAGCAGCTTTGCCGCTGGTTGCTGTTGAGCCTGGACCGGTTGCCGGCCAACGACCTCAGGATGACGCAGCAGCTCATTGCCAACATGCTGGGCGTCAAGCAGGCCGTGGTGCTCGACGCCGAGAATGAGCTTCGGACGAAGGGGCTCATCAGCTTCAAGGCGGGAAACATCACCGTCCTCAGCCGCTCGGGTGTCGAGGACGCGGCTTGCGAGTGCTACCTCGCAGTGCGGGGCGAATACGAACGACTGTTGCCACAACACGTGGCGGCATAGCTGAAACGCTGCCGCGACTTTGAGACCGATTGGCCCCCATGAGCGAACTACCTGCATCAGAGACTGAAGTCTCTTCGGAAATCGACCATGGAGAGCTGTTCCGTCCGAGCCATCGGCACCTTGAGCCTCCTGCCATGAAGCCTCGCGACCGCAAAGTCCTGTGGTCTGTGCTGGCGGCCACGGCCGCTACTGTCACATTGCTCGCGCTCTTTAAGTAGCGACATCGCGCCCACGGTCCAATGACGAACTTTGTGCTCATCGACCTACCTAATTTCATCGTCGTCGGAAGGCCGAGACGATGCGACCAAACGCGACCCGACGGCGAACCATCGCACCTCGACGCCAACTTCGCTGCCGTTTTGGAGTTGATGGGCGCGAGCGCCGACGGCCCAGAACCTGCTGACAAGATTGTCTACAACGATCTGGGCGATGCCATGTTGCGACGGGTACTGGACCGCTTCGGGTTCGAACGGCGACCGGACACGTTTGCTGAGCTCTACGGGCTGCTCGACTACTGCGACCGGATGACAGCGATTTCCGGAATAGGCTTTGCTCACCCACGTGATTTGCCGGACTGGCAGGCAAGGTCGTTCTTGCTGGTCTCGGCACAAACAGATCCGCACATCGAAGCCGCCAGGCTCTTCTGTCTCAGAGATTTCGGCGCACTGCGGGCGTGGCATCGCGAATCCGATGCAATGCGGCGAATCGGCATCGCATACCAAGGGGTCGCTTGAGCGCTTGAGCCATCGCAGCGTATCGCTTCAATATCCAAGGTGTCGGCCTGTCCGCGCAGTCCGCGTCGCATTCCGTTCAACGACGAGGGCATCGTCCGCCGCTGTTCCGCAGTTCCGAGCTCGACGTTCAGTCGTAGTCATTCTCGTTGGCGACTCGAGTGTCCCTGGGCAGGCAAAAGGTCCCTGCAGCCGGGACGCCGAATTGCCGTAGCAGCGGGCGGTTCATATTGGTCCAGGTCGCGCGGCCGGAGACGACGAATTCATAGTCCACCCGTACCCCGCCATCGAAGGTCGTTAGCTTCAGTACCCTGAGTGTGTCTTCGTCTGCTCGGCAAGTCTTTGTCGGAGATGCGGCGCGCGTAGCCGCGACAGTGCCCGACGGGGCCCTGGAGAGGGGCTTCGAGGGCGCCGTCGCGAGATCGTTGCCATCGTTCGCCGAAGCCTTCGTGCCTGTACCGATTGCCACCGCGAAGAGGAGCGTTGTGATGATTGCGTTCGGCGTCATGTAATGGTTCCCGCACCTGCCGAGGCCATCATCGATCCTGGATGACGCTGCCTCTGTGCTGCAACCCACACAGCATCGCCTCAATTTGCTTTGGAACAACACGGCTCACTGCCAGCCAAAGCGGCGAACGTAGATCCGCTTCATCACAGTGGTCAACGTGCAGTAGGCCAGCAGGATCCCGGCGAGCCAGACGAAGTAGCTGGCCGGCAGCGCCTGGAGCTTGAAGTCGCCTGCCAGCGGCCCCATCGGCAGCCACAGGCCCAGCGCCATGATCGCGACCGTCATCACGATCAGCGGCGCCGATGCCCGGCTCTCGATGAAGGGCAGCTTGGGCGTTCTGATCATGTGCACGACCAGCGTCTGCGTCAGCAGACCGACCACGAACCAGCCGGACTGGAATAGCGTTTGCCGCGCCACGCTGTTCGCGTCGAACACCCACCACATCAGTGCAAAGGTGGCGATGTCGAACACCGAGCTGATGGGCCCAAAGAACAACATGAATCGGCCGATGTCCTTCGGGTTCCACTTCAGCGGTTTCGCGACCAGCTCGGCGTCGACGTTGTCGAACGGGATGCCGGTCTGGCCGATGTCGTAGAGCAGGTTCTGAACCAGCAGTTGCAGAGGCAGCATCGGCAGGAACGGCAGGAAGGCGCTCGCCACCAGTACCGACAGCACGTTGCCGAAGTTCG
>JANLUW010000276.1:0-7182 GCA_031363645.1 Rhizobacter sp.
CAAAGTTTTAAACTTGGCGATCCCCTGAATAAATCCGAATTTCCCAAGACAGTCTCGGAAAATAAATCTGAGGAATGAGGCCCGGCCTTTGAGTTGCGCCCGGTGCAGCGCAATTCAAGACAAGCCGATACGGGGATCGGCCAGTTCATCACTGGCCGTGTTGCAAGCTGGCAGGCTCGGGCGAACATTTGGGTGCGGTCCTTGCGGGAAAGGGTGGCCTTTTTGTCATTTAACCCGCAATGGGGACCCGGTATCGGAGGGTGGCCGGGGCCCGGAAGTACCGCTGTCGCGCTCTACGAGCCTTGGATTATAGCTTTTTTCATGCCTTGAGCTGCCTCTGAAGCCGCATCAGCTCTGCGTGTCGCGTCAACGTGTCGGGCGACTGCACCCCCGATTTCACCAACAGTTCGAGTTCTTCTTCGACCGACTTCAAACGCAGTTTGCCGAGCACGAACACCAGCTCCTGTTGCAGATCGGTCTGCGGCTCGGGGTCATGGAAGGCCGCGATGCGGTCGAGTACCGCGCCCGCGCCGTCGACCACGGCGGCGCGCTCGCGCAACTCCTGCAGCAGGGCCGCCGGTGCGATCGCACCATGCTCGTTCAACGAGCGCTCGACGCAGCCGAAGAACAGGCCGTAGGGGTCGGCCTGGCCCGCCAGCAGGTCGTGCGCCTCACCGTCGAGATGCGTCCACAGTTCACTGCGATGCAGCAGCAGCCACGTCGCCCGGTCAAGCAGGTTGGCGGCACCCTTGCTGACGCGGCCGGCGCGGCGTTGCAGTGCACGCGCCGAACCAGCCTCGCGTGCCGCGGCGCGTGCCGGTGCATGGCCCCATTGGCGCAGCAACTGGTCGGCGTCGTCGCGCGCAGTGGCTGCGATGTCGGCGAGCAGTTGGCGTTTCAGCGTGCCGTCGGGCAGTGCGCTCCACATTGGCTTCGCGTTCGCAAGCATGTGGGCGCGGCCCTCGGCGGTGGTGAGGTCGCAGCTTTCGCTGGCCGCCTCGATCAACTGGCGCGACAACGGCACCGATTGCGCCACGCATTCATCGAACGCCGTCGCGCCGAACTCGCGCACGAATGAGTCCGGGTCGTGCTCGGCCGGCAAGAACAGAAAGCGGATCGTGCGGGTGTCGCTCGCGTGCGGCAGGCTCGCTTCGAGCGCGCGGCCGGCGGCGCGGCGCCCGGCCTTGTCGCCGTCGAAGCTGAACACGACCGATTCGGTGAAGCGCAGCAACTTTTGCAGGTGATCGGGCGTGCACGCGGTGCCGAGTGTGGCAACCGCATTGCCGAAGCCCGATTGCGCGAGTGCCACCACGTCCATGTAGCCCTCGACGACGAGCGCGTAGCCGCGCTGGCGGATCGCGGCGCGGCCCTCGAACAAGCCGTACAGCTCGCGGCCTTTGCTGAACACAGGTGTTTCGGGCGAGTTCAGGTACTTCGGCTCGCCCTTGTCCAGAACGCGACCACCGAAGCCGATCACCTCGCCCTGCACAGAGCGAATCGGAAACATGATGCGGTCGCGAAAACGGTCGTAGCGCTTTCGGTCGGCCTCGTCTTTCGAGCCGTCTTCCCCGTCTTTCGCGATCACCATGCCGCTCTCTTCGAGCAGCGGGTCGTCGTAGCTCGGAAACACGCTCGCGAGACTGCGCCAACCGTCGGGCGCGTAGCCGAGACCGAACTGCGCCGCGATCTCGCCGCTCAGGCCGCGGCCCTTGAGGTAGTCGACCGCGCGCGGGCTTTGCTTCAACTGCTTGCGGAACGCCTCGGCGGCCTTCGCGAGCACCTCGGTCAGCGTCGAGCGGCGTTGCTTCTGTGCGGCAGCCTGCTCGCGCTCGGCCGGTGAACTGTCTTCTTCCGGCACCTGCATGCCGACCTGTTGAGACAGGTCTTTGACTGCATCGATGAAGGTCATGCCGCTGTATTCGGTGAGGAAACGAATCGCGTCGCCGCTCGCGCCGCAGCCGAAGCAGTGATAGAACTGTTTGCTCGGGCTGACCGTGAAGCTCGGCGACTTCTCGGCATGAAACGGGCACAGCCCACTCAGGTTGGCGCCGCCCTTTTTCAGCTGAACGTGCCGACTGACGATCTCGACGATGTCGACGCGCGAGAGCAGATCGTGAATGAAGGTCGGCGGGATCACCGGTCGAGTCTAACTTCGCACATTCGGCTGGGTTCGGCAGCGCGCGCTGGCACGGCACCCGCATAGACCCCCGCGGCCGTCGGTCATGAACTGGCGGCTGATCGTCGCGTCGTCGATCTCGGCGGCGCGGTCGCGGCCACAAGAATATTCGGGGGATTCACTGATGTTCGTGTAGCGACTGCAGGCATAGCGCGCCTCAATGGCGGCGCTGTTCGCCGCCGCGGCCTCCATGGCCTCGACCTCCGCGGGCGCGCAGCCCGCACCCGCCGCTGCATCGGCACCGGCCGCCGAACTGACTCCGAAAGAGCGTGCCCAGCGCGACGCCGACAAGTTTTTCAAGTGGATCCTGATTCACTCCGACAAGCCGCGCAAGGCGGGCGTGAACCGCACCGACGACAAGCGCGAGGAACGGCCCGCCGTTGCAGCGGGCGTGAAGCCCGCCGCGCCGATCGCCGCCGCGGCCGCATCGCCGGTGCCCGTTGTTTCGGCGCCGCCCCCCGCCGGGGTCGCGCCGGTCGCCGAGACCCAGACCGCGGCGGCACCGCTGGCCGCGGTCGAGACGCGCATGACCTCGACCGCGCCAGCGCTGCCGATCGTGCTGGGCGCCGACACGGCCGACGAAGTCCTGACGCCTTTGTCGCGCACCGGTCCGAAATTCCCGCCGAGCGTGCTGCGCAGTTTGAGCAAAGGCAACGTCAAGGTGCGGTTCACGGTGCTGCCGGATGGCAGCGTCGCCGAGCCCGCCGTGGTCACAAGCAGCGATTCGCGCCGTTGCGCAGGTCGCAACTCGGCGCCGTGGACCTCGTGTTCGACTTCGAGTGAACTGACGACCCGCGCCGCCGCCGTGCTCTTGTACGGCAGCGGCGCCGCTCAAACAGGCGTCAGCGCCAGCGATTGCACCGAATGGGGCATGCCTTTGTATGCATACACCCAATCGGCGACCAGGTCGGCCGGCATCGCCGCGGCGATGCCGTTGCCCTGACCGACATCGCAGCCGATCTCGATCAACCGCTGCGCCTGCGCGCGGGTTTCGACGCCCTCGGCGACCACGGTGCAGCCGAAGGTTTGCGAGAGCCCGATCACACCTTCGACAATCGCGATGTCTTGTCGGTCGCTGAGCATGTTGAAGACGAACGAGCGGTCGATTTTGAGCATGTCGATCGGCAGGCGCTTGAGGTAGGTGAAGGTCGAATAGCCGGTGCCGAAGTCGTCGAGTGCGAAGCGAACCCCGAGGGCGCGGCACTCCTCCATCAGTTCGCAGGTGTGGTCGATGTCGGCCAGCGCGGCGGTCTCGAGCACTTCGATGATGAGCCGCTGCGAGACTGGTAGCGGGTGCCGAGATAGCAGCCCGGCGAGGTGTTGCGCGAACAGCGGCTCCTGCAGGTGCCGCGCCGAGACGTTGATGCTGACGGTCATGTCGAGGCCGAGCCGCAGCCAGCGCGCGAGTTGGTCGATGCCGTGCTGCAGCACCCAGTTGCCCACACTGATCGACAAGCCGGTGTTTTCGATCAGCGGCAAGAACTGCGCAGGTGAGATCACACCTTGCTCGGGGTGCCTCCAGCGCAACAGCGCTTCGACACCGAGCACCTTGGCGTTGCGCAGGTCGACCTTCGGCTGGAAATACAGGCGGAACTCGCTCGCGTCGAGGGCTTCTTGTACCCGGCCGAGCGCGACGAAGCGCGCCTCGGCGCGGCGGTCGTGCTCGGCGTCGAAGAACAGGTAGCCGTTGCGGCCGGCCTGCTTGGCACCGTACATCGCATGGTCGGCGTGTCGCAGCAGGGTCTCGGCATCGGCGCCGTCGAGCGGAAACACCGTGGCACCGATGCTCGCGGTCACCGTCACCGGTTCGGCTTCGGTGCCCGCGCTGGGGCCGAGCGCATACGGCTGCGAAATCTGGCTCAGCACGCGCTCGACCGCATGGCGGCTTTCTTCGAGCGTGGCGGTGCGCAGCAGCAGCACGAACTCGTCGCCGCCGATGCGCGCCACCACGTCGTCGCCGCCGGCCCAGGACCGCAACGAGCGCTTCATGCGGCCAGCGAGCTCGATCAGCAGGCGATCGCCGGCATCGTGACCGTAGCGGTCGTTGACCGGCTTGAAGTGATCGAGGTCGAGGTAGCACACGGTCAGCAGCGAGCCTTCGCGGCGGCTCGTCTGCATCGCCGACTGCAGCATTTGCGCAAGGCGCACGCGGTTCGGCAGGCGCGTGAGCTCATCGAAGTGGGCCTGGCGCTGCAACTGCTCGAACTGGGCGCGGGCATGGGTCACATCGGCGATCGCCAGCACGTGATTGCGGACCTTGCCATCGGCGTCGCGCACCGCCGTGACGGTGAGTTGCAGCACGCAGGCTTCTCCGTTGCGGCGGTGGTGGTTCAACTCGCCGCGCCAGCTGTCTTCGTTGGCCAAACCGAGCTGCATCGCTTCCAGCTGCAGCGCGAGTTGGCCGTCGGATTCACGCGCCTGCAGCAGTTGCGGCACCTTGCCGAGAAGCTCCTCGCGCCTGTAGCCGGTGATCTCGCTGAAGGTCGGGTTCGATTCGAGCACGCGGTGCTGCGGATCGGTAATCAAAAGGCCCTCGTGCAGGTGCAGGAACACGCTTTGTGACAAGTCTTGGCGCTCGCGCGCAGCCTGCGTCTCGCTGATGTCGCGCGCGGTGCTGATGATGCGAAGCGGCTTGCCGGTCGGCCCGCGCTCGGCCACGAGCGCGTGCAGCTCGAACAAACGCCAGCTGCCGTCGCTGCACTTCATCCGGCACTCGACCCGGCTGTTGACCGCACCCTTGGGGCGCAGCAGCTCGAGCGCGCGCTGCACACTGGCCACGTCGTCCGGGTGCACGAGGGCCCAGAACGCACGCAACGTGTGGCCGAAGCTTTGCGACGAATGGCCGAGCAGTGCCAGCCAGCGGCGCGAGAACTCGACGCGGCTGGCTTGCAGATTCCACTCGCCGATGCCGATCTGCGAGGCGTCGAGCGCGAGTTGCCAACGCCGTTCGTTGGCCGCGATCTCACCGGTCAACGCGGTCGTCAACAACGGGATCGCCAGCAAGCTGCAGACGTAGCCGACGAGCTGCGAAACGCCGTGGCTGTCGTCGAACTGATGGAACGGGCCAAGGCCTTGCAACGTGGCGAGCAGCGTGCCGGCGGTCAACACCAACGCCGTGGTCGACGCTGCGAACAGCCCGCTGCGGGCTGCGAGCCAGCACAGCAGCAGGTGGGGCACGAAGAACAGTGGCGACTGCATCGCGTGGTCATTGCCCGAGAACATCGAAGCCAGCGCGGCGCTCACGAGCGTGCCGAAGGCGAGCAAGGTGGTGGGCACCCAACGCCAGTCGGCCAGCGCTCGGCGCCATGCCGCACGCGTTACCGTCAGCAGTGGGATTCCGACGATCAGCGCGCCCATCGCGTCGCCGAGCCACCAGTACATCCAGACGGTCGGCACATCGCCCCAGTCGATCACGCCGGCCGCGGCGAGCCAGAACGTGCCGTTGCTCGCGGTGACGACCATCGAGAAGCCGACGCCGACCGCGCCGAACAGCCAGAGATCGCGGCGCCGGTCGAGGTCGACGTGCAGGCCGTCTCGCTGCATCACCCAAGCGCCGAGCAGCGGGCCCAGGGTGTTGCCGAAAGCGATCAAGGTCGCGACCCAGATCGGCGTTCCGATCGAGAGCGCGACCGCGAGCGAGCCGAGCCAAACGCCAGGCCACACGCCCAGGCCGAAGCGCAGCAGCGCGGCCAATGCAATGCCTGCAGGTGGCCAGATCAGCGTCACGTGGGCGCCGAATTGCGGCACGCCAAGGCCGGCACGCCCACTCAGGTAATACGCGGCGAACACCAACGCCGTGCGCAGGGCCCAGTCACGGGAGCCGACAGTTGTCAGGGTCGAGAACAACGAACGGAAGAAACGGGCTTCAGGCACGGAAAATAGACATTGGCAAATTTGTGCGTAAATGTAAGCCAACGGGTCGTTGCAGCGCCGCGATTTTGGTGTCGTACGCCATCGGGCGCTGCGGTAGCGAGCGCGTCGCCGGCACGTCGTGTGGACAACAAAAAACCACCGCGAAGGGTGGTTTTTTGAATCTGCGAGACGCTGGCCGACGACCCTTCAAAGAGTGAACTCGGCGATCTTGTGGCCCGAAGCCAGCGCGGCTTTCAGCCACTTCGGCTGCAGACCGCGGCCACTCCAGGTTTCTCCGGTGGCGGCGTCGCGGTACTTCGCAGCGACCTTGTTGCCCTGTGCGGCAGTTGTTTTCTTGGCGCCGCTTTTGGCTGAAAGATCGGCGGCGGTCAGGCCATATTGATCCATCAAGGTCCGGATTTTTCCGATCGTGTCGGCTCGGTCTTTGTGCCGGGTGCGTTCGATTTCGAGTTCGAGCGCTTCTTTTTGGGCAATCAATTCTTGCAACGAAGCCACGGTGAATCCTTTGATTGAAAATGAATCGGTCGATTCCACTTCGATTCTATTTCAAAACTCAACCCGATACTCAAGCGCCGGGCGGCGGCACATACCCGGCGACTGCTTCGGCGCCGGTGCCGAAGAAAAAATTCTCCATTTGCCGGGCCAGATATTGGCGTGCACGCTGGTCGGCGAGATTCAGGCGGTTCTCGTTAACCAACATGGTCTGGTGCTTCATCCAGAGTTGCCAAGCCTCCTTGCTGACCTGGTTGTAGATTTTCTTGCCCAGTTCGCCGGGGTAGGGCGCGTAATCCATCCCCTCGGCTTCTTTTTTGAGGTGGATGCATTGAACGGTGCGTGTCATCTTGAATATCCTTTTCGTCTCACAGAAGTTTCTTGACCAGCACCTGCGAACGCCGGTCCCAGTTGTATTTGCGCTTTCTGGCTTCGGGCAGCCACTCGGGGTCAACCTGAACGAAACCGCGCTTGATAAACCAGTGCATCGTGCGGGTCGTCAGCACGAAGATGCTTTCCAACCCGACCGCTCTCGCGCGCTGCTCGACGCGCTTCAGGATGCGCTCGCCGTCACCCTGGCTCTGCACTTGCGGCGAGACGGTCAACGCGGCCATCTCGGCGGTCCTGGCTTCTGGGTACGG
>JANLUW010000406.1:0-1907 GCA_031363645.1 Rhizobacter sp.
GCCAGGCATGACCGCTCTGGTTGCAAACCCCCCAGGTCACAAGAAACGCAGTGTCGATACCGAGTTGCATGATCTGCAGCGCCAGACCTTCGGCTATTTCGAGCACGAAACGAATCCCGACAACGGCCTGGTCATCGACAAGACCGCCCCCGGTTGGCCGGCCAGCATTGCCGCCACCGGGCTGGCGCTGGCGTGTTACCCGGTGAGCGTGGAACGCGGCTTCATGACTCGGGCTTCAGCCGTGGAGCGGACGCTGACGACGCTGCGCTTCTTCTGGAACAGCCCTCAGGGTCCCGAACCGGATGCCACCGGCTACCAAGGCTTCTACTATCACTTCCTCGACATGCAGACCGGTCGGCGCGCCTGGCAGTGCGAACTGTCCACCGTCGACAGCACGTTCCTGCTGGCCGGTGCCCTCACGGCCGCGATCTACTTCGACGCCGACAGCGCCGAAGAGAACGAGATCCGCGCGCTCGGCGACGCCCTCTACCGCCGCGCCGACTGGGCATGGGCACAAGACGGCGGCGCCACGGTCACCCACGGCTGGAAGCCGGAGAGCGGTTTCCTCCCGTACCGATGGGAAGGCTACGACGAGGCGCTGCTGCTGTACGTGCTGGGCCTCGGCTCGCCAACGCATCCGTTGGCCGCGCAGAGCTACGCGGCTTGGGCCTCGACCTACCAATGGAACGCAGGTGACGACCCGGGCAACGAACAAGGCTATCTGTACGCGGCGTCGCTGTTCACGCACCAGCTCTCGCATGTCTGGATCGACTTTCGGGGCATCCAGGACGCCTACATGCGCGACAAGGGCATCGACTATTTCGAGAACAGTCGCCGCGCCACGTACGCGCAACAGCGGTACGCGATCCTCAACCCGCAAGGGTTCGAAGGCTACGGCGACCATTGCTGGGGCATCACGGCGAGCGAAGGCCCCGGCCCCGACACGCTGACGCTCAACGGACTCGAGCGCCAGTTCTTCGGCTACCTGGCCCGTGGCGTGCCCTGCGGGCCCGACGACGGCACCCTGGCGCCGTGGGCCGTGGTCGCAGCTTTGCCGTTCGCGCCCGAGATCGTGCTGCCGACCCTGGCCCACTGCATCCACCAGGCGAAGCTGACCCAATTCAACTCGTACGGCTTCAAGGCGGCCTTCAACGCTTCGCATCCCGGTGAGCCTGGCAACCCCTATGGGTGGTGGGTGTCACCCTGGCATTTCGGGCTCAACCAGGGACCGATCGTTCTGATGATCGAGAACCATCGGTCGGGGTTGCTGTGGCGCTTGATGCGAGCTTGTCCGTACATCGCCGACGGTCTGCGACGAGCAGGCTTTTCGGGCGGTTGGCTCGCCCCATGAAGCACGCGGCGACTTGGCAACGACCCAGCCATCCCAATGGGTCATGACATCACTGCAGGAGAAGATCATGACGACAACGAATCTTTCACAGACCAGCACGCTCGGAATGCCACCGGCGTTGAGAAGAGCGCAGGCGGCGATTCATCTGCCAGAAGTGCAGGCGATGCTGCAACGGCTTTCGATATTTGATCTCGGCGTCTTCATGCCGCATCAACACGACGAGCGAACCGGTGACTTCCAGCCGCTGCCCGACGACGTGATGCAGGTGGAGGCTGGCTGCCAGGTGTTGTTCCAGAACACCCAAGAGATATTGAACCAGGCCAATCGATTTCTCCCGGTGGCCTGGCGTTGGCAAGCTGGCGCAGCGGTACCGGCGTCGGTGTGCGAGATGGTGGTCCCGGAAGAGCAGGACGATCCAGAGCGCCCGGTCAAACACAAGATGCCAGCCGAGCACTGATCCGGCGGTCAGTGGCCTGGGCCGCGAGGTCACGGCCGGTGATGGCAAGCAGCCCAGCCTCCAGACAACCAAGGAATTGCGATGAAAACAAGTGTCATA
>JANLUW010000422.1:0-10573 GCA_031363645.1 Rhizobacter sp.
ATCTGCATTTCTTGCCACACCGCCGACGGCTCCCGCGGCACCCCGACCTACCCGATCCTGCAGGGTCAGCACCCCGAATACCTGGCCAAACAATTGACCGAGTTCAAGGCGGGCATACGCGCGAATGCGATCATGAGTGGCATGGCTGCGGCGCTGACCGAAGACGACATGAAAAACGTGTCCGCGTTCTACGCCGGCAAGCAGGCCAAGGCCGGCTTCGCGAAGAGCAAAGACACCGTCGCGCTCGGCGAGAAAATCTACCGCGGTGGCATCGCAGACCGCAGCATCCCGGCCTGCGCCGGTTGTCACAGCCCGACCGGCGCCGGCATCCCCGCCCAGTACCCGCGCCTAGCCGGCCAGCACGCCGATTACGTCGAAGCGCAGCTGGTGGCCTTTCGTGGCGGCGTGCGCAAAAACAGCGCGCCGATGACCGGCGTGGCGGCCAAGTTGAACGACCGCGAAATCAAGGCCGTCGCCGACTACATCGCCGGCCTGCACTGACGCGTTCGCGGACGCTCGCGAAACGCCCGCCGAAAGGGCCGGTGCTGCACCGGCCCTTTTCGTTTCCGACATTCCCGCTTCGACCTCGCCCCGGATAATCGCCAGATGACTGCCACCACCACCGGCATCGAAATCCGTGCGCGGTCGCGCTGGGTGCGTGATTGTGTCGAGCTGGTGTCGTCGATGCGGTTCTCGATCTCGCTGCTGACTGTTATCTGCATCGCCTCGGTGATCGGCACCGTCGTCAAGCAACACGAGCCGTACACAAATTACGTGAATCAGTTCGGGCCGTTCTGGGCCGAGCTGTTCGGCAAGATCGGGCTGTACGCGGTCTACAGCGTGTGGTGGTTTCTGCTGATCCTGGCGTTTCTGGTGCTCTCGACCAGCCTGTGCATCGCGCGCAATGCGCCAAAGATCATCACCGACCTGAAGACCTACAAGGAGCACGTGCGCGAGCAGGCGCTGGCGTCGTTCCATCACCGTGGGGCTTCCAAGGTGGCCGAGTCGCGCGACCAAGCCTTCGACCGCGTCAGCGCGCTGCTCCTGCATGGCGGGTGGAAGGCGAAGGTCGACGTTCGACACAACGGCACGATGATCGCCGCCCGCCGCGGCGCGGCCAACAAGCTCGGCTACATCGCGGCCCACTCGGCCATCGTACTCGTGTGCGTCGGCGGCCTGCTCGACGGCGACCTGATCGTGCGCGCCCAGATGCTGCTTCAGGACAAGAGCAGCTACACCGGCGGCGGCATGATGAAAGACGTGCCGGCAAGGTACCGCCTCGGGCCGAACACGCCGACCTTTCGCGCCAACCTGCTGGTGCCTGAAGGCTCGAAGGCGGGCACTGCCGTGATCAGCATGCAGGACGGTGTGGTGCTGCAAGACCTGCCGTTCGACGTGGAGCTGAAGAAGTTCATCGTCGACTACTACGACACCGGCATGCCCAAGCTGTTCGCCAGCGAGATCGTGATCCACGACCGCAAGACCGGCGAAGCGATCCCCGCGCTGGTCAAGGTCAACGAGCCGGCGTTCCACCGGGGCGTGGCGATTTACCAAAGCAGCTTCGACGACGGCGGCTCGACGCTGAAGCTGCGCGGCTTTCCGATGCGCGCCGAAGGTCGACCGTTCGAGATCGACGGCACCGTCGGCGGCACTGCGCAGATCAGCAACGGCGACTCGAAAATGACGCTCGAATTTACCGGCCTTCGCGTGATCAACGTCGAGAACCTCGGTGGCAATCCCGCTGGCGGCGCAGCCGGAACCGGCGCGACCGACGTGCGCAAGGTCGACCTGTTCAGCTCGCTGCAGAGCCACTTGGGCTCCGGCGCCAAGACGAACAACAAGAAAGCGTTGCGCAACGTCGGCCCGTCGGTCAGCTACAAGCTGCGCGATGCCTCCGGCCAAGCGCGCGAGTACAACAACTACATGCTGCCGGTCGAGCTCGACGGCCAGCGCGTGTTTCTTGCCGGCACGCGCGACAAGCCCGACCAGGAAATGCGCTACCTGCGCATCCCTGCCGACGACAACGGCAGCCTCGACGGCTGGACCCGGCTGCGCGCCGCCCTGCTCGACCCTGCCTTGCGCGCCAAAGCCGCGGCGCGCTACGTGGCGCTCGCCACGCCTGCCGGCAAACCAGAGATGGCCGCGCAGCTGACGACCACCGCCGAGCGCGCGTTGGCCCTTTTTGCCGGCGCGGAAAGTGCGCTGGCCAAAGACAACGCCGATTCGCCCAAGCAGGTCGCGGGTCTGCAGGCGATCTCGGAGTTCATCGAAAGCAGCGTGCCCGCGCCCGACCGCAGCCGCATCTCCGAGGTGTTGCTGCGCATCCTGAACGGCAGCCTGTTCGAGCTGCTGAGCCTGACGCGCGAAACCGCCGGCTTGAGCCCGCTGCCGACCGACGAGAAGACGCAGGCTTTCATGACGCAATCGGTGCTGTCGCTCTCCGACAGCTTCTTCTACCCTGCACCTGTGCTGTTCGAGTTGGCCGATTTCAAGCAGGTGCAGGCGAGCGTGTTCCAGGTGGCGCGCGCGCCGGGCAAGAAGCTGGTGTATCTCGGCGCCATCCTGTTGATCATCGGCGTGTTCGCGATGCTGTACATCCGCGAGCGGCGCTTGTGGGTGTGGCTCGCGTCGTCGGGCAGCGGAACCAAAATTACCGCGGCGATGTCGACCACGCGCCGCACCCTCGATGCCGATGCGGAGTTCGAGCAGCTCAAGCACCAGATACTGAAAGACGCCCGATGAACACCACCACGCTGAAAACGATGAACGGCATGACGCTGGGCCGGCCCTCCGGCCCGGTGAATTTTTTCACGGGCCGCTCGCTGTTCGATTGGGCCTTCGCGGCGCTCGTGCTCGGCGGCGCCGCCTACGCCTTTGCACGCTACGCCGGCGCAATGGATTACTACGAAAAGTTGATCCTGGTCGGCACGCTGCCCTTCGCGATTCTGCTCGGCTGGTTCTGGGGCCCGTTGCGGGTGCTGATGATCGGCGTGGCGGCGGCGGCGCTGCTCGCGATCAGCCTCTACAACCGACAGATGGACGGCTTCGGCGCCGACCTCGCGCAGGGCGACAAGGTCTTCATGCTGAAGTACTTTTTGTCGAGCCAGAGCGCGATCATGTGGATGTGCGTGCTGTTCTTCATGAGCACCGCGTTCTACTGGATCGGCTTCGCAGCAAAGACCGAAAACAACACGGCCGTGCGCATCGGCTCCGGCATGGCTTGGGCTGCCGTCGTCATGGCCCTCATCGGTACGATGGTGCGCTGGTTCGAGAGCCACCAGATCGGCGCCGACATCGGCCACATCCCGGTCAGTAACCTGTACGAAGTGTTCGTGCTGTTTTGCTGGCTCACGGCGCTGTTCTATCTGTATTACGAGCAGCACTACAGAATCAAATCGCTCGGCGCGTTCGTGATGCTGATCGTGAGCGCGGCGGTCGGATTTTTGATTTGGTACACGGTGGCGCGTGAGGCGAGCGAAATCCAGCCGCTCGTGCCCGCGCTGCAAAGTTGGTGGATGAAGGTGCACGTGCCGGCCAACTTCATCGGCTACGGCAGCTTTGCGCTTTCGGCCATGGTGGCGCTTGCCTACGTGCTCAAGAACGCCACCCCCCGCGCACTCTGGATCGGCCTGCTCGGCGTGCCCGGCCTCGTGATCGGGTTGCCATTGATCGGCTTCGCGCTGTTCGGCGGGCTCTCGGCCGACGGCATGGGCTCGGTTGCGAAATCGGGCCGCATGGTCGGCGGGCTGATGGCGTTTTTCGCGTTCACGATCGTCTCACGCAAGTGGATCAACGCGCGCACGCCGAGTGCCGAAATCGCCGACGACCTGATGTACAAATCCATCGCGGTCGGCTTCGCGTTCTTCACCATCGCGACCATCCTCGGCGCGTTCTGGGCCGCCGAGGCCTGGGGCGGCTACTGGAGCTGGGATCCGAAAGAAACTTGGGCGCTGATCGTGTGGCTTAACTACGCGGCGTGGCTGCACATGCGGCTGATGAAGGGCTTGCGCGGCAATGTTTCGGCGTGGTGGGCGCTGACGGGGCTGGTCGTCACGAGCTTCGCGTTCCTCGGCGTGAACATGTTCCTTTCCGGATTGCACTCTTACGGTACGCTGTAAGCTGACTTTTCGAGGCCGCTGCCATGCCTTACGTTCGCCGCAATGACCAGAGCCAAATCCACAGCGTGCACCGCGATTCGGGCGCAGCCGTCGAGTTCGTCGTCGAAGGTGATTCGAAGGTGATTCGGAGTTGCTCGCCTTCGTCGGCGCCGCGTCGTCGGCCGACTTCGATCAACTCGACGCCTGTCTAGTGCGCGTGCTCTAGGACGTGATCGAGACGCTGATCGTCAAGAACATCTTGAACATCACCGACCTGCCTAGCAGGCGCAGGCCAAGTTGTTCGCGCGCAAGAGCTTTCGCGAACGCGTCTCGAAGAGTTCGCTCCAGTTGTTCGAGCCAACCGACTTCGGCGACGTTATTTGTGGCACTGACGGGCGCGCGGACGGCCCCGTGGCGCGATTGCGCAATTGCGCGACTACGTGGCCCGCGCCATCACGCGGTCGCGGTTTGCGGCGTGGCGCCCGATGCGGGCATCAACAACACATCGACCCCATAAAGCCGCGCCAGCGTCACCAGCTTCGGCGGCGCGTTGCGCAGCGCGAAGGGCTTGCCCCAGGCATCGGCAGCGCGCTCGCATTCGAGCAGCACCGCGAGCGCGGCAGAGTCGAATTGCGTCAGGTTCGAGGCGTCGACCACGACCTCGGCCTGCGGCGCGCCCTTCACCGCCTGCAGCAGCAAGCGCAGCGTGTCTTTCGCCTCTTTGGCCGTGACGGTGGCGGGCAGCAACAGCATCTTGGCGATCAGCTTTTGGCCGGACCCGCTGATTTGTTGCGCGCGACCAGCTTGGCGATCAGGCCGTCAATGCCGCCTGCGCTGATCTCTTGCGAGAAGCTGTTGCGGTAGTTCTCGACCAGCCAGACGCCAAGCACGTTGACGTCGTAAATTTTCCAGCCGCCGGGCGTTTGTTCGAGCCGGTAATCGAGTTGCACCGGGTCGCCACGGCCCTTGATCTCGGTCTTCACGACGACTTCGGCGTCGGTTACGGCGCCGCGCATCGGCTTGAGCTCGACGGTCTGGTCTTGCACCTGCGCGAGCGCGCCCGAATAGGTGCGCACGAGCAGCAGCTTGAACTGGTCTTGCAAGCCCTTTTGTTGCTCGGGCGTGGCTTGGCGCCAGTAGCGGCCGACCGCCGACGCCGTCATTCGCTGAAAGTCGACATACGGCATCACTTTCGTGTCGACAAGCGTGATGATTTTTTGCAGGTCGCCCTGCTTGTACGACTTGTCGGCCTTCAGGGTTTCGAGCACATCGGTCGAGACCTCTTTGATCAGTGCGTCGGGCGCCTTGCCGGCCTGCGCATGCGTGGCGACCGAGGCCAAACCCAGCATGGCCACTACCAACCACGGGATGATTCGCTTAAGCAACATATCGTTTCCTTTTTCGTCGTGACGAGAGAGCTTGTCGGAGCACGTGCGAACCGGATGGTTCAGCGCGGCCCCGGCGATACAACGCACGAGGGCCACTTGCGGTTCACGGCTTGGCCGGTGCCGAGCCGGCGCTGGTCGGCGGCGCGGGCGCGTAAATCGGGTCCGAGGCGGCTCCCGAGGCCGGCGTGCCGGCGGGCGCCGACGCGTCGGGCGCATCGGGCGCATCGCCGTCGAATGTCAGGCTGCGGCGGCGCTGCAGGTAGGCGTCGCGGATGAAGGTGTACTTGTCGAGTGCGATGTCGTCGATCACTCGGCTCGCCCCGAGCAAATTGGCGCGGGTGTTGATGATTTGCAAACCGATCACGCTGAACTGGTAACGGCCATCGTTGATGTAGAGCGCCGGCGAGGCCAGGCGGTCGAGCGGCAACGCGATCGTCTCGCGCACGGTCGATGGCCCGATCAGCGGCCAGACGATGTAAGCGCCAGCGCCGAAACCCCAGCGGCCGAGCGTTTGACCGAAATCTTCGTAGTGATGCTCCAGACCGAACTCGCTGGCGATGTCGAGAATGCCGAAGAAGCCGAACACGGTGTTTGTCGTGAAGCGGACCACGTCGGTGAAGGCCGGTTCCGGCTTGCCCTGCAACACGTTGTTGACGGCCGACCACGCATCGGCGGCGTTCGAGAAGAAGTTGTCGACGCCGCGGCGCACGAACTGCGGCACGACCTTGGCGTAGCCCGTGGCCACGGGTTTCAACACCTTCTCGTCGAGCCCTTCATTGAACGCGAAGACCTTGCGGTTCCAGTTTTCCCATGGGTCGAGCCGCGCGCCAGGGCCACCACGGGCCTCTTTGGCAAAAGTTTGCGTGCTGGCGCAGCCGCCGAATGCGAGCAACGCGCCGACCATCAAGGCGAGCAGCGCTCGCGTCGAGAAATTGCGCGTGTCGAGGGTGGGTGTCACTTCTTGCCTCCGTTGGCGGGCGGTGCGGGTGCGGGTGCAGGTGCGGGTGCGGGTGCTGCGCCGGCATCGGCCGCTTTGCTGAAAAGAAACTGGCTGATCAAGCTCTCGAGCACGATCGCCGATTGGGTTTGTTTGATGGTATCGCCAGCGCCGAAATTTTTCTCGGCGCCACCGGCTTCCAGGCCGACGTATTGGTCGCCGAGCAGGCCGGCAGTGAGGATGCGGGCCGATGAGTCGGACGGGAACAGCACCGACTTCTGCATGTCGAGCGTCACGACGCCTTGGTAGGTTTTGGGGTCGAGCGTGATCGCGGTAACCCGGCCGACGGTGACGCCCGCGCTGCGCACCGGCGACCGCACTTTCAGGCCCCCGATGTTGTCGAACTTCGCGGTCAGCGCGTAGGTTTCGCCGCCGGTGAAGCTGCTCAAGTTCGCTGCTTTGAGCGAGAGAAACACCAGCGCGGCGATCCCCAGCAGCACGAAGAAGCCAACCAATATTTCGGTGCCTTTTTTGTTCATGATTCTTCTTTCCGCAGGTCTGTTTTCAGTGCTGCCTCAGCGCGTCGAGAACATCAGCGCAGTGAGCAAAAAGTCCATCGCCAACACGCTCAGCGACGAGACCACCACCGTGCGCGTGGTCGCGCGCGCCACGCCCTCGGGCGTGGCTTTGGCCTCGTAGCCCTGGTAGACCGCGACGAAGCTGCAGATCACGCCGAACACGATGCTTTTGATGATGCCGTTGCCGAGGTCGCGCCGCACGTCGACGCCGTTTTCCATCGCCGACCAAAAATTCCCCGGGTCGAGCCCGATCAGTTGCACACCGACGATGTAGGCGCCGAAGATGCCGACCGCCGAGAACAGCAGCGCCAAGATCGGCATCGCGATCACACCACCGATGAAGCGCGGCGCGAGCACGCGGCTCTTCGGGTCGACCGCCATCAGCTCCATCGCCGCGAGTTGTTCGCCCGCCTTCATCAGCCCGATCTCGGCCGTGAGCGACGTGCCGGCGCGGCCCGCGAACAGCAGCGCTGTCACGACCGGCCCGAGCTCGCGCACCAGCGACAGGTTGACGAGCAAGCCGACCGAATCGGCCGCGCCGTAAGTGACAAGTGCGTAGTACGACTGCAGCGCCAGCACGAAGCCGACGGCGAGGCCGGACGACATGATCACCAGCAGCGAGAGGTTGCCGAGTGCATGCACTTGCGCGAGCACAAAGTGCGGCCGCTTCAACGAAGCCGGCAGCGTGCGCAACAACTCCCAGAAGAAGAACGCGTGGTGGCCGAGCGTGCGAAGGCACTCGATCACGTATCGCCCGATGGCCGCAACCCAACTCATGCCCGCGTTCCGCGCAAGCCGAGGTCTTGCGCCAAAGGCGGCGCGGGGTAGTGAAACGGCACCGGGCCATCGGGCTCGCCACGCAGAAACTGGCGCACCTGCGGGTCGTTGCTGGCATCGAGTTCATCGGGGCGGCCGTGCGCGATCACGACGCCGGGCGCGGCCATGATGTAGGCGTAGTCGCAGATCGCGAAGCACTCGTGCACGTCGTGCGAGACCACCAGCGAGGTCGCGCCGGTCGCGTCGTTGAGCTTCCTGATCAGGTTGGCAGTGACGCCCATCGCGATCGGGTCGAGCCCAGTGAACGGCTCGTCGTAGAGCAGCACCTCGGGGTCGAGCGCCATCGCACGCGCGAGCGCCACGCGCCGGCCCATGCCGCCCGAGATTTCGGAGATGCGCAGCTTGGCCGCTCCGCGCAAACCGACGGCGTTGAGCTTCATCAGCACGATGTCGCGGATCATCGTGGCATCGAGGTCGGTGTGCTCACGCAGCGGGAACGCGACGTTCTCGAACACCGACAAATCGGTGAAGAGCGCGCCGAACTGGAACAGCATGCCGAGGCGGCGACGCAAGTTGTAGAGCTGAGCGGCATTGCTCGTTTCGATGACCTGGCCGTCGAACTTCACCTTGCCCTTGCCGACAGGGTGCACGCCGCCGATCAGGCGCAGCACGGTGGTCTTGCCGCAGCCCGAACCGCCCAGGATCGCGGTGACTTGACCCCGCCCGAAGCGCATCGAAATGTCACTCAGGATGTTGCGGCTGGCGTCGTAGCCGAACGTGACATGGTCGATCTCGATCAGCTTGTCGACGCTGGCGTGATCGGGTGTCGTTCGGGCGATGTCACTCGGCATTCGTGGGGCGATGTTGTCGTGGGCCACAACGCAACGGCGCCTGTGTTCAGGCGCCGTCGGTTGTCGGGCAAGATTGTCTCACGCGACATTCCACACCGCGGGCGTCGCAAGGGCGTTTGCAGAGCTTCACCACGGTCCGTGCCAGCGGAAGCACTTCAACGCGGCAGTTCGCTCTCGCCCATCAAAAACACATCGACCGCGCGCGCCGCCTGCCGACCCTCGCGAATCGCCCAAACCACGAGCGACTGTCCGCGCCGCATATCGCCGGCCGCGAACACCTTGGCCACATTGGTCGCGTAGCCGCCGGTCATGTCGGTGCTCGCCTTCGCGTTGCCGCGCGCGTCTTTTTCGATACCGAAGGCTTCGAGCACGCTGGAGACTGGGCTCACGAATCCCATCGCGAGCAACACCAGATCGGCCGGCAAGATTTGCTCCGAACCGGCCACCTCGATCATCTTGCCGCCCTGCCACTCGACACGCACGGCTTTCAGGCCCTTGACCTTGCCCTTGTCCTTGCCCTCACCACCGATGAACTCTTTTGTCGCGATCGCGAATTCGCGCTCGCAGCCTTCTTCATGGCTCGACGAGGTGCGCAGCTTGATGGGCCAATAAGGCCACACCAGCGGCTTGTTCTCGGTTTGCGGCGGCATCGGCATCAGCTCGAACTGCGTGACGCTCGCGGCACCGTGGCGGTTGCTCGTGCCCACGCAGTCGCTGCCGGTGTCGCCACCACCGATCACGATCACGTGCTTGGCGTCGGCGCGTATCGGCGTGATCGCGTGAGACTTGAGCTTGCCGCCGGCATTGATCAGGTTTTGCTGCGGCAAAAACTCCATCGCGAAGTGCACGCCGTCGAGCACTCGGCCCGGCACCGGAAGGTCACGTGATTGTTCGGCCCCGCCGGTCAGCAACACCGCGTCGAACTCGGCCTTGAGTTGATCCGGCGTGATGGTTTCCTTGGCCCAGTTGGTGACCTTCGAATCCTTGCCGAGCGCCTCGGTTGCATGGCCGACCATCACGCCGGTGCGCATCGTCACGCCCTCGGCTCGCATCTGCGCCACGCGACGGTCGATGTGCGTCTTCTCCATCTTGAAGTCGGGGATGCCATAGCGCAGCAAGCCGCCGATCGCGTCGTTCTTCTCGAACAGCGTCACGTCATGGCCGGCGCGCGCGAGTTGCTGCGCCGCCGCCATGCCTGCCGGGCCGGAGCCGACGACGGCGACCCGCTTGCCGGTCTTGGTCTTCGGCAAACGCGGCACAACCCAGCCTTCGACCCAGGCCTTGTCGATGATGGCGTGCTCGATGCTCTTGATGCCGACCGCGTCGTCGTTGACGTTCAACGTGCACGCGGCTTCACACGGCGCCGGGCAGATGCGGCCAGTGAACTCTGGAAAGTTATTGGTCGAGTCGAGCACCGCGAAGGCTGACCGCCAATCGGCGCGGTACACCAGGTCGTTGAAGTCCGGGATGATGTTGTTGACCGGGCAGCCGCTGTTGCAAAACGGCGTGCCGCAATCCATGCAGCGGGCCGACTGGATTTTCGCGTCGGCCTCTTTCAGGCCGATGACGAATTCCTTGTAGTGCGTCTTGCGCTCGGCGACGGGCGCATAGCCCTCTTCGAGCCGCTCGTATTCCATGAAGCCGGTGACTTTTCCCATGATGTCTTCTCGTGCAGTTCAGAGCGTTCGGTGAATGTGAAATTCGACTACTTCGCAGCAACCGGCTGACCCTTGGCGCCGACGGCATGCGCCAGCTTGCCGGTCGCGGGCAGGCCGCCCGTCTCCTGCATCGCTTTCGATTCGGTCGACAGCAGCGCTATGCGCGCGGCGCGCTCGCCGAGCGCGCGCTTGTACTCGTTTGGGAACACCTTGACGAACTTGCCGCGCGACTCGACCCAGTGGTCCATGATGTGCCGCGCCCGCAGCGAGCCGGTCCACTTGTGGTG
>JANLUW010000431.1:0-7028 GCA_031363645.1 Rhizobacter sp.
TTCTGCATCTGGCTGGCGCGCGGTGGGTCGGTCTCGATCAGGTGGTCGATGCTGGCCAGCGTGTTGAACAAAAAGTGCGGCTCGACCTGCGCCTGCAGCGCTGCCATGCGGGCTTCGGCCACCTGGCGCTTGAGCTGCTCCGACTCTGCTGTCTCGGTGGCCACGGCCGCGCGTGCGTCGGCTTGCAACCGGCCTTTGTAGATGCCCTTGAGGATTGCCGAGGCGACGATGAACAGCCATGCGATCGGCGGGAACGGGTTGTCGCGGTCGGTCTTGCGGATGCGCAGGTACTGGCGCTCGGCGCTGCGGCTTGCATCCGCGGCTTCCTTGGACGCATCGGCGGCTTCTTCCGCGGCTTGGCGCGACTCTTCCATCGCGTCGACGATCGCCTGCCGCGCTTGCTCGACCGCTTCTTTGACGGCGTCCGACGTGGCACCCGGCGGCAGCTTGATTTCGACCGCGCTGGGGGTTGGGGCCGCTGGCGCTGCGGGCAGTGCGGGTGGCGCGGGTGGCGCCGGGGCCGCGACGACCGCGGAGCCGGCAGAGGCTAAAGGCGCCGCGCCACTGGCAGCGCCAGAGGCTGACGCGGCTGACGCGGCTGGCCCTGCGGTCGGTGCGATGCGCACGCCGTCCTTGTCGATCGAAATGGTGTAGCCGCCGGCCGTGATGGTCTTGTCCACGCCCGGGTCGGCCTTGGCGGGCTTCTTCGCGGGGGTTCTCGGCGCCTTCGGTGGCGGCGGCACATCGACCCATTCGTTCACGGTTTGCACCGGCAGGATGCTGCCGAGGATGCCCGAGACGATCAGCAGCAGCAACGCGAGCACGCCGAAGCGTTTCCACGAGATGCTGACG
This sequence comes from Rhizobacter sp., assembly GCA_031363645.1. GTDB lineage: Bacteria > Pseudomonadota > Gammaproteobacteria > Burkholderiales > Burkholderiaceae_C > LMDS01. Next base: position 853 of record JANLUW010000431.1, read on the forward strand.
AGCCAGTTCGCGTACTGGTGAAACAGCCGCACCGAGGTGGTCGAAACGGTCTTCCAGGTGCTGGCGGCGGAGTTGGTGAAGTCGGACATGCGGCGGGAGCGGATCAGGGATGTGCGGCACTCTAAGCGGCGATCGCACCCCCGCCCAGCGGTTTGCGACGGCCTGCGACGGCGGGCTGACAGGCTGCAGCGGTTGCGGACGGGCCGGTGGCACACCGGGCGCTATGGCGCTTTGCACACCCTCACCCGAATCCTCTCGCAGAGGTCGAGGGAGTCAATTCGAAAAACGTTCAGGCTCTCATCAGGCCAGCCGCGCCGCCATCTCCCTGGCGCCGCCAGGCAGCGCGCGGCTCAGTGAGGCGTGACGCGAGGCGCGCTCTGCGCGACCGGCAAACCGTGCTCGCTGAGCACCTGCAGCGCGAGCGCCTTGGTGTGCAGCAGGTCGTGCCAGCGCTCGCCGAACGGCGTGCCGCGCGGCGGCGTGATTCACGAGCACGCGCTCGCCCGAGGCGAGCCTGGTAGTCAACACGCCCCAGCGTTCGGCGACGCCGCGTGTGTCGGTCCACCACAGCGAGTGCTGCGCGGCCATGCCGCGGATCGTCTGCGCGATGCCGTAACGCGTGACCTTGCCTCGGCCGATCGCGACGACCCGCCCGCCGCTAGGGCGAGATCGCTTCCACCTGAACGATCAGGCGCACCTTGTCGCCCACGAACGGCAGGCTGTGCGTGATGCCGAAGGCGCTGCGCACGACCTCACCTTCGAAGTCGCCGCCGCACACCGTGCGCCGAAACAGCGGGTTCAGGCCGCAGTTCCAGCGCAGCGCGCGCAGCGTCAGCGGCTGGCTGACGCCGCGGAGCGTGAACTCGCCGCGAATCTCGCGCGGCACATCGCCTTCGAACCTGGCGCCGCGCGCAACGAAGAAGGCTTGCGGGTTCGCGGCCACGTCGAGCATCGCGCTGCCCTTGAGCAGCGCGTCGAGGATCGGCACGCCGCTGTCGACCGACGCAGTGTCGATGGTGATGCTCAGGTCGAGCTGCTGCGCCTTGGCGTCGAACTGCACGTTGCCGGCCGATTTGTCGAAGCGGCCGCGGATCGTCGACGTACCCATGTGCAAGACCTCCCAGTGCACGAAGGTGTGCGTGGGGTCGAGCGACCAGGTCGGTGCGGCGGCAGGTGCGGGTGCCGGTGCCGGTTGCGCCGACGCTGTGAGCGTGGCGGCGGCAAGCGCAAGCGCGCCGAGTGCAACGAGCCCGTTCACGCCGCGCACCGCTGTTGACCCGCGCGCCATTCGTTCATCAGCGCGGCCCACTTCGGGCGTGCGCTGGCAAGGTGCCGCTCCTTCACGTGGCCGTAGCCGCGGATGTCTTCCGGGATGCGCGCGATCTCGGCGGCGAGCGCGAGGTTGCCGGCGTTCAGCGTGGTGAGCAGTTCGTCGATCGACGTTTTGTACTCGACGATCAGAGCGCGCTCAGTTCTGCGTTCTTCGGTGCGGCCGAACACGTCGAACGCGGTGCCGCGCAAGCCCTTCAACTTCGCGAGCCACCTGAAGCCGGTCAGCATCGCCGGGCCGAACTTCGACTTCTGCAGTTCGCCGGCCGCGTTCTTTTTCGCTATCAGCGGCGGCGCGAGGTGGTAGTTGAGCTTGTAGTCGCCCTCGAACTGATCTGCAATTTTTGCAATGAAGGCCGGGTCGCTCTGCAGGCGCGCGACTTCGTATTCGTCTTTGTAGGCCATGACCTTGAACAGGTAACGCGCGACGGCTTCGCTCAGCTTCTTGCTGTTCAGCGGCGTCTCGGCGGCGCGAACCTTATCGACGAAGGTCTTGTATTGCCGGGCATACGCCGCGTCTTGATAACCGGTCAGGAACTCGACGCGCTTCGCGATCATGTCGTCGAGGTTGATGGTCTTCTTGACGAACTCAATCACGTTGACCGGCTTCAAAAGAGCTTGCACAGCTGCCAAGTCGTTCGCCGCACGCCGCCCCCACTCGAAAGCAAGCTTGTTGTTCTCGACCTGCATGTTGTTCAGCTCGATCGCCCGCAGCATCGCGGCGAGCGAGAGCGGTACTTTGCCCTTCTGCCATGCGTAGCCGAGCATCAGCGGATTCGTATAAAGCGAGTCGCCGACGAGCTGAACCGCGAGGCGGTCCGCATCGAGCGTGCCGACGTTCGCCCTGCCGGCCGCGCCGAGCACCGAGGCGTCGCAGTGCGTCGCCGGAAACTGCCAGTCGGGGTTCGTCACGAAGGCTGCGGTCGGCGCGCCGTGCGTGTTCATCGCGACGAACGTGCGGCCCTCTCGCATCACAGCCAACGTGGTCTTGTTGGCGGTGACGATCGGGTCGCAGCCGATCACGAGATCGGCCTCGGCGGTGCCTACTTTAGTGGTCAGGATCGCATCGGCGCGGTTCGCGATCTGGATGTGGCTCCAGGTCGCGCCGCCCTTTTGCGCCAAGCCCGCGGAGTCTTGCGTGATGATGCCTTTGCCTTCCAGGTGCGCGGCCATGCCGAGCAATTGCCCGATCGTGATCACGCCGGTGCCACCGACGCCCGCGACGACGATGCCCCACGGCGTTTCAGCCAATGGCAACGAGGGCTCGGGCAGCGGTGGCAGCGTGAACGGGTTCGGCCGCGCGCTGTGGCCACCCGCGTCTTTCTTCTTGCCCTTGAGCTGCCCGCCTTCGACCGTGATGAAGCTCGGGCAAAAGCCCTTCACGCAGGAGTAATCCTTGTTGCAGCTGTTCTGGTTGATGCGGCGCTTGCGGCCGAACTCGGTCTCGACCGGTTCGACGCTCAGGCAGTTCGATTGCACCGAGCAATCGCCGCAGCCTTCGCACACCAGCTCGTTGATGACGACGCGCTTGGCCGGGTCGACGAGCGTGCCACGCTTGCGGCGGCGGCGCTTTTCGGTGGCGCAGGTTTGGTCGTAGACGATGACCGTGCAACCCTCGATTTCGCGCAGCTGCTTCTGAATCGCATCGAGGTCGTCGCGGTGGTGCACGGTCACGCCTTTCGCGAGGCGCGCCGCGATGTCGCTGTCTTCGTACTTCTCGGGTTCGTCGGTGACGACGACGATCTTTACTGCGCCTTCGGCGTCGAGTTCGCGTGTCATCTCGGGCACCTTCAACGTGCCGTCGACTGGCTGGCCGCCGGTCATCGCGACCGCGTCGTTGAACAGGATCTTGTAGGTGATGTTGACCTTGGCCGCGATGCTTTGCCGCACCGCCAGCAGGCCCGAGTGGTAGTAGGTGCCGTCGCCCAAATTGGCGAACACGTGTTTGTCGGTCGTGAACGCTGCCTGGCCGACCCACGACACGCCTTCGCCGCCCATCTGGCTGAAGGTGACCGTGCTGCGGTCCATCCACACCGCCATGTAGTGGCAACCGATGCCCGCGACTGCACGTGAACCTTCGGGCACGCGCGTGCTGGTGTTGTGCGGGCAGCCGCTGCAGAAGAACGGCGTGCGGTCGGCGGTGTCGACGGCCTGCACCACCATTGAACGTTCCTTTGCTTCGATCAATGCGATGCGCGCGTCCATGCGCGCTGCCGTATCGCTGTCGACGCCGAGCTTCTTTAAGCGCTTGGCGATGGCCTTGGAGATGATCGCGGGCGTCAGGTCGGCTTTCGCCCGCAGCAGCCAGTTCTTGCCCGGGTTCGGCTGGCTCCATTCGCCACCGGAATCATCGCCATCGGCTTCGTCGAACTTGCCGAGCACGTTCGGCCGCACATCGGCGCGCCAGTTGTAGAGCTCTTCCTTGATCTGGTACTCGATGACCTGGCGCTTTTCTTCGACGACCAGAATCTCTTGCAAGCCCTGCGCGAAGTCGCGCGTGATCGTCGCCTCCAGCGGCCACACCACGTTGACCTTGTGCAGTCGGATGCCCAACCGGCGGCATTCGACGTCGTCCAAGCCCAGGTCGTGCAGCGCTTGCCGCGTGTCGTTGTAGGCCTTGCCACTGGCGATGATGCCGAAGCGATCGTTCGCGCCGCTGATCACGTTGTGGTTGAGCTTGTTCGCGCGCACGTAGGCGAGCGCGGCGTACCATTTGTGGTCCATCAGCCGTGCCTCTTGTTCGAGCGGCGCGTCGGGCCAGCGGATGTGCAGGCCGCCTTCGGGCATCTGAAAATCTTCGGGGACCACGATGTCGACACGGTCGGGGTCGACGAACACGCTGGCGGTCGATTCGACGATTTCCTGGATCGTCTTCATGCCCGACCACACGCCGGCGAAACGGCTCATCGCGAACGCGTGCAAGCCCATGTCGAGAATGTCTTGCACGCTGCTCGGGAAGAACACCGGCAGCCCGCAGGCCTTGAAGATATGGTCACTTTGATGCGCGGCCGTCGAACTCTTGGCGATGTGGTCGTCACCGGCCAGCGCGATCACGCCGCCGTGCTTCGAGGTGCCCGCCATGTTGGCGTGCTTGAACACATCGGAGCACCGGTCGACGCCAGGCCCCTTGCCGTACCAAATGCCGAACACGCCGTCGAACTTCTTGCTCTGCGGGTACAGATCGAGCTGCTGCGAGCCCCACACGGCGGTGGCGGCGAGCTCTTCGTTGACGCCCGGCACGAACTGGATGTTCTGCGCCGCGAGGTGTTTCTTCGCAGCCCACAGCGCTTGGTCGTAGCCGCCGAGCGGCGAGCCGCGGTAGCCGCTGATGAAGCCCGCGGTGTTGAGGCCGTTCATCGCATCGCGCTTTTTCTGCAGCATCGGCAACCGCACCAGCGCCTGCGTGCCGCTCATCAACGCGCGGCCGTTTTCGAGTGCGTATTTGTCGTCGAGCGAGACGGTCTCGATCGCCTTGCGGATCGACTCGGGTAGCGGGGCGTTCATCGTTCGACTCTCCAGGGTTCGGCGGGGTCTGCAAGCGGCGCGGCTGCGGCTCGTGACCGCAGCGCGAAGGGCAGAAAACAGAAGCACAGTTTATGGAAACGGCGACGCGATGTCTTTTCTATATTTGTTCGGAATGCGGTAGTTCGAGCAATAATATTGCTGCAATTCCAAGAATGGCAAATCAATGACGCTCAAAAAGTCGACTTCGGGTAAGCCCTCCCCGCCTGCCGTGGAGAGCTCGGGGGCCCACGGCACCGACCTCGACCGCTACGATTTGCTGATCCTGCACGAGCTGCAGCGTGACGCTCGGTTGTCGAACGCCGAGCTCGCCGCGCGCATCGGCATCTCGGCCGCGCCGACCTGGCGGCGCGTCAAATGGCTCGAAGACAACGGCTTCATCACCGGCTACCGCGCCGAGATCGATCGCCGCAAGATCGGCCTCGGCGTACTCGCGTTCGTGCGCATCGATGCCGACCGCAACAACGCCGCATCGACGCGGGAGTTGGAACAAGAAATCCGCGGCATTCCCGAAGTGATCTCGTGCCACTACATATCGGGTTCAGGCACCTTCGAGCTGCAAGTGATGGCGACCGACCTCGACGCGTTCTCGAAGTTCTCACGCGACGTGCTGCTACACCTGCCGCATGTCAACGACCTGCACACCAGCTTCTCGCTCGGCGAGGTCAAGTCGGGTGCCGCATTGCCGTTGACGCATTTGCGTGCCGGCAAGCGAGATGCGTAACGCGCCGACCGTCGCGCTGGTCAATGCCTTCCCGGCACCGCTCGTCGTCAGCTCGAAGAATCTTTCGAGCGCGTTTTCGACACGCCGGTGATGATGCCCAAACCGACCAGGATCACGCAGGCGATCGCCACGTAAAGCGTCGGGACCCCCGCGGTGACCATCGCCCACGCAACGCCGCCGGTGACGAGTGCGAAGCCGATGAGGTAAAGCGCGAACGACATGGTAGTGACTCCTATTTCGGGCACGCGGTTCCTCCGCGTTCGCCCATCGCCCACCAGTATAAATGCGCAGCGGCCGCGGTGGCAGCGGCTACCGCCGCCCATTGCCGTAGTAGAAATCCTATGGCCAGGGCGGGCGCTGCACACTGCCTCCGTCAGCCGTTCAGAGAGTGAGAGTTTTTTGATCGCCTACTTAACCCCGGTCGCACTGAGCCCGAACGGGCATTGCAGGCGTTGCACATAAAACTTTCAGCCTCTCAGCCCGCGTCGACGTGGCGCGCTACACGAGCCAGGTCGCGTTCGACCGCAACGCGCTCGCACTCGTCGTCGGCACGCAAGCACCCGAGGCATTGCTGCCGACCGGGCTAACCGACGTGCTGGCT
>JANLUW010000465.1:0-1898 GCA_031363645.1 Rhizobacter sp.
CGCTACATCCGTCAGTACAACAAAGACCCAAAGCCGTTGAAGTGGACATTCGCCGATCCCACTCGACGCATCACATCCGATTCTTCGGATTCAGTGGACTAGGATGCAATGCAGCGCGCCGATACGGCGCATCGGTTTCGACACGAACGATACGTCTGCGGTTTGTCCGGACGTCCCGATGACGGCCGCGAAATAGAAGAAGTCACCGTAGTTGGGGCAGTCGTCCTTGGGAAACTCCAGCCCGGCGGGCTTCCCGTGACACGCAGCGGCGTAGTAGTCGTGTGCGTAGTGGAGTGCGAACATCACCTGGATGAATGCCCACGACGTGAGCACCGTGACGCCTGTAAGCGCAATGTGCGCGCTTTTGATTAAGCCGTGCATGTCCTTGACGACGACCAGTTCGCCGGCAATCGCCGCCAAGCTCGCGATAGTCGCAACCACCACCAGCACCAAAATGACCAGTTGTCCATCGTCCTGAAGCTGCGCTCGGTGGCGCATATGGTGATTGGCCGAACGCATCATCATCACGGCAGCTAATACGACGTACAAACCGGCGCCGACATTCCAGGCCAGCAGCCAGCGCGTGACTACATGACTCGATACCTGCGTCGGCAGCAACAGGCCGAACGCGACCGCGACCAGGGTTGCGATGAACAGGCGCGGCCGCGCGCGAACAAGGTGAAGGAGTGGGTTTCGCTTGCCGCTCTTCATGAAACTACCCCGGGCAAGGGCAGCACTGTAGCTTCCGAACGGGCTCCCCCCTTCACGTAAGCGCGGTCCTACCGCCATTCGAGGACGTCTGCCGTTGCGTGCCAACACGGGATGACTATGCTTGACAGCACCCAAATTGAAGCCGTATCAGGAGCCCTCATGCGCAAAGTTTTATTCGCCATCGCTATTGCTGTTCCCGCTTTCACTGCTCCCTCGCTTGCCAGCGCCAAAGGATGCTTGAAGGGCGCTGCTGTCGGAGGTGTCGCGGGCCACGTTGCAGGCCACCACGGAGTTGTCGGTGCGGCAGCCGGGTGCGCCATCGAGCACCACCGGGAAAAGGTGAAGGACAAGGCGGCTGCTCAGCCAGCTACCCCAGCCCCGGACAGCACGGCCTCCGGGATGCGAGCGAAGGACTCGACTTCTCCGAAATAATCGAAGGCAGATGGCAACGCCGAGAGTCAGAAGTTGACGTTTGTTCCTACCAATATGCAACCCAGACAAACTGCCATGAATGACCAGGCTGCGGCCATCACTCCGCCGGCGGGACGGCCTGATCACCGACAACCGGCTGTTTGCAGCATCCACTGGCTCTCCGACATCAAATGAATGACGAAACTGAAGCGACTCGGTATCGTTGGTTTAGCCGAATGGGTATGTTCACGATCGAACTCCGTAAGTCGGGACTGTGGCATGTACTATTTGGTCGACGTGAGGTACGCATTGCGCGCAGCCCCGATTCGGCACTCGGCGGTCTACTACGCGACGAAACGGCATTTCCCGGCGGACCGCGCAATTCTGCGCTGGGGCTGCCCACTGACCTAATTGATTGGGCGCATTCCAGCAGGAAGCCCAAGTAAGACTCCGCCGCGCGGCAACGCCAAGCGAGCCAAGCGACTCGTCAGGGCGTTCGACCCGGAAACGTCAAGTGTCGAGGGTGGAGGACATAACGGTGTTAGGCATGGCTCCCGAGTGAATGGCAGAGCAGGGAGTTCGGAAGCGCATATTTGACAAGGCGCAGATTTCGGCCGCTGAGCAACTCACCCCTGGTGCGTGAGGTTCTGTCGCAATAACAGAGAGAGGCTGGGAGGGTCCCTGACTTGGCAGGCCTCAAAAGGCCAGGGAATAGAACTTGTCAGCGGCGGACGAGGCTTTGTCTTTGTGGCAATCGAGCTGCCCCTTTTTGATCA
>JANLUW010000507.1:0-3359 GCA_031363645.1 Rhizobacter sp.
GTCATCGGCGGCACGTAGATGCCGCCCGACATCACCATGTGCAGCGCCTCGAACAGCGTGTCGTTGCTGGCGCGCTTGGGCACGAAGCCCATCGCGCCGGCATCGATCGCCTTGATGACATCGCTGCTGCGGTCGGAGGCCGAGACCACGACCACCGGCAGCGCGGGGTAGGCGGCACGAAACTCGACCAGCACATCGAAACCATCGGCGTCCCCAAGGTGCAGGTCGAGCAGCACGAGGTCGAAATCGGAATCGGCCTTGAGCGTTTCGCGCGCGGCGCGGGCGCTGTTCGCACCGATCACCGTGGCGTCACCGCCCAGCCCTTCGATCACGGCCTGCAGGGCCTGCAGGATCAGCGGGTGGTCATCGATTAACAATACTTTCATGCACTTCTCTCCAACAGCAGACCATCGTAAACCACGCAAGCGCGGGCTCAGGTGTACCGGCGCGCCAGCGATTCGGCCACGCACACCGGTTTGTCAGCGCCCTCGCGTTCCATCGTGACCTCGACCGTGAGCTGCGCGCCGCCTTCGAGCGGCTCGTACTTCGTCAGCTTGAAGTGCCCGCGCAGGCGGCTGCCCGAAGGCACCGGTGCCGGGAACCGCACCTTGCCGAGACCGTAGTTCACGCCCATGCGCGTATCGCGCACCTCGAAGGCCGAGGCACTCATCTCGGGCAGCAGCGAGAGCGTCAAAAAGCCGTGCGCGATGGTCGTGCCGAACGGGCCTTTGGCGGCGCGCTCGACGTCGAGGTGGATCCATTGGTGGTCGCCGGTCGCGTCGGCGAACAGGTCGATGCGCTTTTGGTCGACCGTGATCCATTCGCTGACGCCGACGGTCTGGCCGACCAACGGCTGCAGCTCGGTGAGGTGCTCGAAACTTCGCATGTTGTGCTCTCGTTGAGGTGAACAGGTATCAGGCGTCGAGCCACTGCGTGAGCGGCTGCCATTGCGCGGCGTCGCGCTCGAAGCGGCTCGAGGCCACATCGAAAAGCGTCAGGCCATGCGCCGCGAGGTGAACGTAGTTCTGGGTGTCGCGCAAAAAGCCGAGCAGCGGCACGCCGATGCCCCCGAGAAAACCGCGCAGCTGGTCGGTCGAGATCGTGCCCTCGCGGGTGCGCATGCCGACGATCGCGATTTGCACCCGCTCACTGCGCTTGTGGGCCAGCAGTTGGCGCACGAAGTCGTGGGTCGCGTGGATGTCGAAGATGCTCGGCTGCAGCGGGATCAGCACCTTGTCGGCGAGCTTCATGACCTCGTCGAGCCGCTTGCCGTGCAGGCCGGCGGGCGTGTCGAGCACCACATGCGTCGTGCCTTTGGGCGGGCGCACGACGGCGTCGTGCATGACCTCCCAGGCAGCGATAGGCGCAAGGCTCGCGGGTCGCAGCGCGAGCCAGGTGCGCGCCGACTGCTGGCGGTCGACATCGCCCAGCATCACCGGGTGCCCGCGCGACGCGAAGTAACCGGCAATGTTGGTCGCAAGCGTGCTCTTGCCGACGCCGCCCTTCGGATTGGCCACCACGATCACCGGCATGCAGACCTCCCCGTTCGGACGCCACTTTCAGGTTATGTTAGCGGCGCCAGCGAGCGTGCCGCCATCGAGACTAACCAGCGACCGCCCGCGCCCACCCTCGCTCCCCGGACGCCATGGCCGACTCCCGCATCTCCGTTCTCGACGCCCCGGCCGCGCCCGCACCCGGCCCCGACATCGTCGTCATCACCGCCCACCCGCAGATGGAGCACTCGCGCATCAACCGCCGCCTGATGCGCGCCGCGCGGCGCCTGCCGACCACCGAGAGCTCGCCGCTGATCGTGGTGCGCGACCTGTATTCGCTCTACCCCGATTACCTGATCGACGTGGCCGCCGAACAAGCGCTGCTCGCGACCGCGAAGCTGATCGTCTGGCAGCACCCGATCCACTGGTACAGCATGCCGCCGCTGATGAAGCTTTGGCTCGACGACGTGCTCGCGTTCGGCTGGGCTTACGGCACCGGCGGCACCGCGCTGCGCGGCAAGGATTTGTGGCTGGTAGCGACCACCGGCGGCCCGGCCGACTCGTACCGCCCGACCGACTACAACCGCTATTTCTTCGACGACTTCTTGCCGCCCTACGAGCAGACCGCCAACCTGTGCGGCCTGCGCTTCTTGCCGCCGCTGCTGCTGCACGGCGCGCACCGCGCCGAAGAGCCCGAGGTCGAGGCGCACGTCGCCGTCTACGCACAACGCCTGGCCAGTTACCCGAACTGGCCGGAGCTCGGCGGGTTACTTTACGAGTTGCCGGCGCTGATCCCGCACGACGCGCGGCCGGACGAAGACGCTGACGACGCCGCCGACCGACCGCGCCGCGCCACTTCGAACGGAGCCACTTGATGGAACACGGCAACTGGCTCACCGGCACCCTGGTCTACCTCGCCGCCGCCGTCATCGCGGTGCCACTGGCCCGGTTCCTCGGGCTCGGCTCGATCATCGGCTACCTCGCCGCCGGCATCCTGATCGGCCCGTGGGGTTTGAAGCTCGTCACCAACCCGCAAGACATGCTGCACTTCTCCGAATTCGGCGTCGTGCTGATGTTGTTCCTGGTCGGCCTGGAGCTCGAACCGAAGCGGCTGTGGCAGTTGCGCAAACCGATTTTCGGTTGGGGCAGCGTGCAGCTGTTCGGCTCGGCGGCGCTGATGCTGGGGGTCGGCGTGGCGTGCGGCATCGACTGGCGTATCGCGGGGGTCGCCGCACTCGGGCTGGCGATGTCGTCGACCGCGATCGGCCTGGGCGTGCTCGGCGAGCGCGGCCTGATGAACACCACCTCGGGACAGGGCGTGCTCAGCGTCTCGCTGCTGCAAGACGTGGCCGCCATCCCGATCCTGGCACTGCTGCCATTGCTCGCGATGGGGCATGCCAGCACTGAAGGCAGCGCCTGGGTCAGCGCCGGCAAGGCGATCGGCGTGATCGCACTGATCGTGTTCGGTGGGCGCTTGTTGATCCGCCCCGCGCTGCGCTGGATCGCGCGCAGCGCCACGCCCGAAATTTTCACCGCGGCCTCGCTGCTGCTGGTGGTCGCGACCGCGGCGCTGATGCAGACGGTCGGCCTCTCGATGGCGCTCGGCGCTTTTCTCGCCGGCGTGCTGCTGGCCGAGAGCGAATACCGGCGCGAGCTCGAGACCGACATCGAGCCGTTCAAGGGCCTGCTGCTCGGCTTGTTCTTCATCGCGGTCGGCATGAGCATCGACTTCGCCGTCGTGCTCGCGCAACCGCTGCTGTTCGCCGTCATCGTGTTCGTATTTTTGGTGGTCATGGCGTTCGTGGTGTGGGGAATGGGCCGGCTGTTGCCGTTGCCCCGGCCGGAACGGCCGGTCTTCATCGTCTT
>JANLUW010000550.1:0-2789 GCA_031363645.1 Rhizobacter sp.
AGCTGGATCTGCCTGTTCCTGCTGTCGTATCCGCAGACCGACTTCACCGTGTTGACGGTCGATGGCGCCAAGACCTTTCACGTCGGCTTGAACGTCTACGCCTTCACCGGCCTGATGTTCATGCTGGGGATCGCGTTCGCATTCGGCAAGGCCAGCGTCTTCAAGTACATCAGCGACGACTACCCCGCCAACATCGGCACCGTCAGCGGCATCGTCGGCTTGGCCGGTGGCATGGGCGGGTTCGTGCTGCCGATCTTGTTCGGGGCGTTGATGGACCTCACCGGTGTCCGGTCGACCGCTTTCATGCTGATGTACGGCGTGGTCTGGGTCTCGCTGATCTGGATGTACTGGACCGAAGTGCGCCGCAGCGAGGTCATGGGCAGGAACGCGCCAGCGTTCAGCCTGCGGGGTTGACCTCAGCCCTCAAGGAACTTATGAACACGACCCTCAAGGCCGGCAGCGCCGTTCCCACCCCTGCGAAGGGTGCCGACATCACCGACTGGCGACCCGAAGACCAGGCGTTCTGGCAGTCCACCGGCAAGAAGATCGCCTACCGCAATTTATGGATCTCGGTGCCGAGCCTGTTGTGCGGCTTCGCGGTCTGGGGCATGTGGGGAATCATCACGGTGCAGATGCTGAACCTGGGTTTCCCGTTCACGCAGGCCGAGCTGTTCTCGCTGACCGCGATCGCGGGCTTGGCCGGTGCCACGATGCGCATCCCGGCGGCGTTCCTGATCCGGCTCGCCGGTGGGCGCAACACCATCTTCCTGACCACCGCGATGCTGCTCGCGCCGGCGCTCGGCACTGGCATCGTGCTGCAGCACAAGGACTGGCCGCTGTGGGCTTTCCAGCTGATGGCGCTGTGGGCCGGCGTGGGCGGCGGCAACTTCGCGAGCTCGATGTCGAACATCAGCACCTTTTTTCCGAAGCGCCTGCAGGGCACGGCGCTCGGCCTGAACGCCGGCCTCGGCAACTTCGGCGTCACCAGCATGCAGTTCGTGATTCCGATGGTGATGACGGTGGGCGTGTTCGGAGCGTTCGGTGGCGAGCCGATGACGCTGGTCAAAGACAGCGGCTGGATCTTCGGCAAGATCGTGGCGGGCACGCCCACCTACATCCAGAACGCCGGGTTCGCGTGGCTTCTGTCGCTGGTGCCACTGGCCGCCTTCTGCTGGTTCGGCATGAACAACCTCAAGACGGTTTCGCCGAACACCGGCGGCACGCTGATCGCGTTCGCCAAGATCACCTGGCTGTACACCTTGTCGTTCGTGCCGGCCGGCGTCGGCCTCTACCTGTACCTGCCAGCGCCGACCGGGCTGGGCGTGTTGAACATGTGGCTGGCGATGCCACTGATCATCGTCGGCACGCTGGGGGTGCTCAAGCTCACCGCGTTCGGCACGATGAAGGACGCGATCGCTACGCAGTTCAAGATCTTTCGCAACAAGCACACCTGGGCGCTGACGCTGCTCTACATCGTCACCTTCGGTTCGTTCATCGGCTTTTCGATGGCACTGCCGCTGGCGATCACGGTGATCTTCGGTTTCAGCCACGTGGCCGACGCAGCCGGCGTGATCCAGCACACGCTGAAAAACCCGAACGCGCCCTCGGCACTCACCTACGCCTGGATCGGCCCGTTCGTCGGCGCCGGCGTGCGGCCGATCGGTGGCTGGATCGCCGACAAATTCGGTGGCTCGATCGTGACGCAAATCATCTCGGCCGTGATGGTGATCGCCTCGGTCGCGGTCGGCTACGTGATGTTGCTGGCTTATCGATCGGCCACGCCCGAGCAGTACTTCCTGCCGTTCATGGCCTTGTTCGTGCTGCTGTTCACCGCCAGCGGCATCGGCAACGGCTCGACCTTTCGCACCATCGGCGTGATCTTCGACCGCCAGCAAGCCGGCCCGGTGCTGGGCTGGACCTCGGCCGTGGCCGCGTACGGCGCCTTCGTCGCGCCGGTCGTGATCGGCGCGCAGATCAAGGCCGCGACGCCGCAGTTCGCCATGTACGGCTTCGCGGTCTTCTACGCGCTGTGTCTGGTGTTGAACTGGTGGTTCTACCTGCGCAAGAACGCCTACGTGAAGAACCCCTAAAAACGCAATTGCGGAGACCCTTCTATGAGCCACTTTCTCGATCGACTCAGCTATTTCAAACAACCGCGCGAGGCGTTCTCGGGCGACCACGGCGTCACCACCGGCGAAGACCGCACCTGGGAAGACGCCTATCGCAACCGCTGGGCCCACGACAAGATCGTGCGCAGCACGCACGGCGTGAACTGCACCGGTTCGTGCTCCTGGAAGATCTACGTCAAGGGCGGCATCGTCACTTGGGAGACCCAGCAGACCGACTACCCCCGCACGCGCTGGGACATGCCCAACCACGAGCCGCGCGGCTGCTCGCGCGGCGCGAGCTACAGCTGGTACCTGTACAGCGCGAACCGGGTCAAGTACCCGATGGTGCGCGGGCGTTTGCTCAAGACGTGGCGCGCGGCGCGCCTGTCGCACGGCCCGGTCGACGCGTGGGCCTCGATCGTCGAGGACGACGCCGCGCGGCACGACTACCAGCAGGTGCGCGGGCTCGGCGGGTTCGTGAGATCGACCTGGGACGAGGTCAACGAGATCGTTGCCGCGGCCAACGTCCACACGATCAAAAAGCACGGTGCCGACCGCGTGATCGGCTTCTCGCCGATCCCTGCGATGAGCATGGTCAGCTACGCCGCGGGCTCGCGCTACCTGTCGCTCATCGGCGGCGTCAACCTGAGCTTCTACGACTGGTACTGCGACCTGCCACCC
>JANLUW010000581.1:0-3617 GCA_031363645.1 Rhizobacter sp.
CATCGTCGGCCAGATGGCGCACACCTACCGGTGGGAAGGCGGCGGTGCCGCCGTGCTCGGCAGCGTGCAGCCGCAGCCGCTCGAGCAGCAGCGAGACGGCACGCTCGCGTTGACAGACATCGAGGCCGCGATCAAGCCCGATGATTCGCACTTCGCGCGCAGCCGGCTGCTCACGCTGGAGAACACGATCGGCGGCAAGGTGATGCCGATGGCCTACATCGCCGAGGCGACCGCGCTCGTGCGCCAGCGCGGCCTGGCGACGCACCTCGACGGCGCGCGCTTGTTCAACGCCGCCGTTGCGGGCGCCGCGGCGCGAGGCGGCGATCCGCGTACCGAGGCGCGCGAGATTGCCACGCACTTCGACAGCGTTTCGGTCTGCTTCTCGAAAGGGTTGGGCGCGCCGGCCGGTTCGGCGCTGGTCGGCTCGCATGAATTCATTCGTGGCGCGCACCGCTGGCGCAAGATGCTCGGCGGCGGCATGCGCCAATCGGGCATGCTTGCGGCCGCGGCGCTGCATGCACTCGACCACCACGTCGATCGGTTGGCCGCCGACCACGCGCTTGCGATGCGCCTGGCCGGAGGGCTCGCGGGCCTGCCCGGCATGAGTGTCGAGCCACCGCAAACCAACATCGTTTTCACCGAGCTGCAGGGCCCGCGTGCGGCCGGTCTGATCGAACACTTGAAGTCGCGCGGCGTGCTGGTCACGGGTTCGTTCTATGGCCAAAGCAGCCGGCTGCGTTTCGTCACGCACCTCGATGTCGATGCAGCCGGCGTCGACCGCGCGGTCGCTGCGGTGCGCGAACACCTGACTGCCTGAGGAAGCAACACCATGATCACCGACCTCGACGCGCTGACGCGCACGATCGACCACCGCGAGATCTTCCACGACGAGATGCTGGCGCTGGTGCGCCGCATCATGAGCGGCGAAATGTCGCCGGTGATGATGGCGGCGCTGCTCGTTGGCTTGCGCGTCAAGAAAGAAACGATCGGCGAGATCACCGCAGCCGCGCAGGTGATGCGCGAGTTCTCGACCAAGGTGCACGTGCCCGACCGCACGCACTTGGTCGACATCGTCGGCACCGGCGGCGACGGCTCGCACACGTTCAACATTTCGACCTGCAGCATGTTCGTGGCCGCCGCGGCCGGCGCGCGCGTGAGCAAGCACGGCAACCGCAGCGTCAGCAGCAAGTCGGGCAGCGCCGATGTGCTCGAAGCATTCGGCGTGCCGCTCAACCTGGCGCCCGCCGCGATCGCGCAGTGCATCGAAGACACCGGCATCGGTTTCATGTTCGCGCCGAACCACCACCCGGCGATGAAAAACGTGGCGCCGGTGCGCAAGGAACTGGGCATCCGCACGATCTTCAACATCCTCGGGCCGCTGACGAACCCGGCCGATGCACCGAACATTCTGATGGGCGTGTTCCACCCCGATCTGGTCGGCATCCAGGTGCGCGCGCTGCAGCGGCTCGGCGCCGAGCACGCGGTGGTGGTCCACGGGCGCGACGGCATGGACGAAGTCTCGCTCGGCGCTGCGACGATGGTGGGCGAGTACAAGGACGGCGGTATTCACGAGTACGAGATTCACCCGGAAGACTTCGGCTTGACGATGTCGAGCAACCGCGCGCTGAAGGTCGAGACGCCGGCGCAGTCGATGGCGCTGCTCCGCTCGGTGTTGACCAACGAGCCCGGCGCGGCGCGCGACATCGTGATGCTCAACGCCGGCGTGGCACTGTACGCCGCGAACGTGGCGGTGACGATGGCGGGCGGCGTGGCACTCGCACGCGAGGCGCTCGCGTCGGGCAAGGCCAAGGCGAAGCTCGAACAGTTCATCGCGCGCACCAGGGAGTTGGCGCCGAAATGAGCCGCCGCGCCGGCCGCCCCAAGCAAGGCTGCTCCCCTCGGGGGACCGGTCGATGTTCCCATCGGACGAAGGGGTTCTATGACTGACATCCTCGACAAGATCGTCGCGGTGAAGCGCGACGAGATTTCGCAAGCGAGGCGCCAGCGCGATCTGGCGTCGGTGCGGCGCGACGCCGAGCAACTCGGCGGCCAGCGCGATTTCGTCGGCGCTGTTCGCAAGAAGATCGCCGCGGGCCAGGCCGGCGTGATCGCCGAAGTCAAGAAGGCGAGCCCGAGCAAGGGCGTGCTGCGCGAAAATTTCGTGCCGGCCGCAATCGCCGAAAGCTACGAGACGCACGGCGCCGCGACCTTGAGCGTGCTGACCGACGTGAACTTCTTCCAGGGCAGCGCGGCCTTCCTGCGCGAGGCGCGCGCCAACTGCAGCCTGCCGGTGTTGCGCAAAGATTTCATGGTCGATGCATACCAGGTGTTCGAGGCGCGCGAGATGGGCGCCGACTGCATCTTGCTTATCGCAGCCGCCATCGACGATGCGCTGATGGCCGACCTCGAAGCCCAGGCCCACGCGCTCGGCATGGCGGTGTTGGTCGAGGTGCACGACGGCGCCGAGCTCGACCGCGCGCTGCTGCTGAAGACGCCGCTGGTCGGCATCAACAACCGCAACCTGCGCACCTTCGAAGTCACGTTGCAAACCACGCTCGATTTGCTGCCGCGCGTGCCGGCCGACCGCTTGCTGGTCACCGAAAGCGGCATCGCCGGTCGCGGCGATGTCGACCGCATGCGAGACGCGAACGTGCACGCGTTTCTGGTCGGCGAAGCGTTCATGCGTGCGCCCGACCCGGGCAAGGCGCTCGCCGAACTGTTCGGCTGACCGTGGCGCAGGCAGGGCTGTTTGAGGGCGACCCGGCCGACAACCGGCTGCGCGAGCCGCTGGCGGAGTCGTTCGATCGCGTGCCGCCGGCTTGGCGCTCGGTGACCGACGCATTCGTTCGCAGCGATGAGGGTCGAGCGCTTGCTGTGTTTGTCGACGAGCGCGTGCGCGACGGTGCGCTTGTTTACCCGGCCCGAGTGTTCCGTGCCCTCGAACTCGCAACGCCCGACGAGGTGCGCGTGGTGATCCTCGGGCAAGACCCGTATCACGGCGCTGGCCACGCGCAAGGTTTGGCCTTCTCGGTTGCGCCGGGCCAAAAAAAGATTCCACCGAGCCTGCGCAACATTCTGCAAGAGGTGGCCGCCGACACCGGCGCGCCTTCGTGCTGCCGGGACGACCTGAGCGACTGGGCGGGGCAAGGCGTGTTGCTGTTGAACAGCGTGCTGACGGTCGAAGACGGTGCCCCGCAAAGCCACTCCGGTCGCGGCTGGGAAATGCTGACCGACGCGCTGCTGGCTTTTGTGGCGGCCCGACCCGTGCCGGCGGTGTTCATGCTCTGGGGTGCCTCGGCGCAGCGCAAACGGCCGCTCATCGAGCGCTCCGGGCTGGCGCATCTCGTGTTGCAGGCGAATCACCCGTCGCCGCTGTCTGCCAACCGCCCACCGGTGCCCTTCACCGGCTGCCGACATTTCAGTCGCACGAATGCGTTTTTGTCCGAACGGCACTCGGACGGCGCTCCGATTCGCTGGTGACGACGGGCCGAGAATCCGACACTTTGGCTGCTATACTTCGCGGTTCATCTTGGAGGGGTGGCCGAGTGGTTAATGGCAGCAGACTGTAAATCTGCCCTCTAACGAGTACGCTGGTTCGAATCCAGCCTCCTCCACCA
>JANLUW010000613.1:0-2132 GCA_031363645.1 Rhizobacter sp.
GTACTCGACCAGCGTGGTCAGCATCCACGGCCCGGCGATGGCAAGTACCGCGACCGCGCCGATCACCTTCGGCACGAACGACAACGTGGCCTCGTGGATCTGCGTGGCGGCCTGAAAGATGCTGACGAGCAGGCCGATCGCCAACACGGTGAGCAGGATCGGTGCCGAGACCATCAGCAGCATGTAGAGGCCTTGCTGGCCGACCGTGAAGACTTGGGTTGCGTCCATGATTTCCTTGGGCCCCCGAGACGCCTTCGGCGTCGCCCCCCCGAGGGGGAGTGTTTGCCTTGGGCGGCCCGGCGGCAAACGCTTACGTCGAAAAGCTGGCGGCCAACGAGCCGAGCAGCAGGTTCCAGCCGTCGGCGAGCACGAACAACATCAGCTTGAACGGCAGCGCGATCAGCACCGGTGACAGCATCATCATTCCGAGCGACATCAACACGCTGGCCACGATCATGTCGATGATCAGGAACGGGATGAAGATCAAAAATCCGATCTGGAACGCGCTCTTCAACTCGCTCGTCACGAAGGCCGGCACCAGCACCTTGAACGGCACGTCGGCGGTCTTCACGGCCCCATCGACCTTCGCGAGCTTGGCGAACAACATCACATCGGCCTGGCGCGTTTGCTTGAGCATGAAGGCGCGCATCGGCACCTCGCCGCGCTTGAGTGCTTCATCGAACTGGATCTTGTTTTCGGCGTACGGTTGGTACGCGTCGGCATACACCTTGTCGATCGTCGGGCTCATCACGAAAAACGTGAGGAACAGGCTCAGGCCGACGACCACCTGGTTCGGCGGCGCGGCTTGCGTGCCCATCGCCTGGCGCAGCAGGCTCAGCACGATCACGATGCGCGTGAAGCCGGTCATGAGCAACAGAACAGCGGGCAGGAACGACAGCGCGGTGAAGAACAGCAGCGTCTGAATCGGCACCGAATAGCTGGTGCCGCCCGCGCCCTGCGCGATCATCAGCGGGAGTTCAGCGGCCATCACGGGCTCCGGCGTCACCGCGGAGCTTGCCCAGAAGTTGCGCGAACGGCGTCGTCGACGGCGTGGTGCTCGTCGTGGTCTCGGTCTGCGGCGCCATCGTGTGCAAGGTGGTGATGCTTTGCGCGGTCACGCCTAACACCAGCCAGCGGCGCTCGTCGCCCTGGCCGACCTCGACCGTGACGATGCGCTGGGTCGCCGACAACGGCAGCGCCGCGACGCTGCGCATCACGGTGCCGCTCGCGCCGCCACCCATCGGCGTGCGCTTGAGCAGCCACAGCGCAACCGGAATCATCGCGATGATCGCGATGAACCACAGCAGCGAACTCATGCCGTTCGAGACCATTTCAGTTCCGGCCGGGCCGCCCCAAGGCAACTGGCGCCCACTCGGGGGGAAGTGAGCGAAGCGAGCGTGGGGACTTCATCTTCAACCCTTGCTCAACCGACGCATGCGCTCGCTCGGCGTCACGATGTCGGTGAGGCGAATACCGAACTTGTCGTTGACGACCACGACCTCGCCCTGCGCGATCAGGTAGCCGTTGACCAGCACGTCCATCGGCTCGCCGGCCATCGCCTCCAGCTCGACAACCGAGCCTTGCGCCAGTTGCAGGATGTGCTTGATCGGGATGCGCGTGCGACCCAGCTCCACGGTCAATTGCACCGGGATGTCGAGGATCATGTTGATGTCGTTGCCGGCCGTGCTCGCGCCGGTGGGCGCGAAGTTCTGGAACGACGCGGGCGAGATCTGGTCGGCTGGCGCATGCACTTCCGAGGCCGTCTCGGGTTTGGTTTCGGCGAGCGCGGCGGCCCACTCGGCGGCCATCGCGTCTGCGTCTTCTGCAGGCGCGGTATTTTCTTCAGCTGACATTGCGTTCTCCCAGCCAACCCGTCTCGGCGTTGGTCAACAGTTGATTGACCTTGAGTGCGTACTTGCCGTTCGAGGTGCCGTAGTGGCAGTCGAACACCGGCACACCGACCACTTTGGCCTGGATGGCCTGGTGCAAATCGAGTTCGATGAAATCGCCGACCTTGAACGACAGCAATTGCTCGACCGTGGCCGGCGCCTGCGCGAGCTCGGCCACGAGCTCGACCTGCGCCGACTGGATTTGCTGCTTCATCAGGTTGACCCAGCGCTTGTCGGGCTCGG
>JANLUW010000614.1:0-3145 GCA_031363645.1 Rhizobacter sp.
CGAGCATGTGTGGGACATGAACTTCGACAGCGACCCCAACGTCGTCGATGTGGCGGTGCGGCGCTTGCGCGCCAAGCTCGACGACCCGTTCGAGACCAAGCTGATTCATACGATCCGAGGCGTCGGCTACGTTTTCAGAAATGACGGCCCCCAGGCGCCTGTGGCGCCGTCCCCCGTGGGGAGCTCAGGCCGCAGAGGTCCAAGTGGTGGGCCCCTTCAAGGCCCATGGCGGCCCGGCGCTGGCCTGAGTTTCCGATATGAATTTTCACTTTTTGCGCAACATCGAGCGCTCGGTCACGCGCTCGCTGACGGCGCAGATCAGCCTGTCGATCGCGGCGGTGTCGATCCTGCTGGTGGCAGGCAGCGGCCTGGCGATCACGCGGCTGGCGACGCGCGAGCTGCGCGAGGGCAACGAGCTGATCATGTTCGCCAACCTCGCGCTGCTGCGCGAAGACCTCTCGGTCGGGGGCTTCGACTTGACTCTCGAGCCGCAACGCCTGGTCAAGCGCATGGATCTGCAGCTCGGCAAACTGCATATGGCGCTGCTCGACGACACGCGCCGCTTGATTGCCAAGTCAGAGCGCTTCGAGGTGCCGATCTCGGCGTTGCCGGCGCAAGCGATGGCGATCGACAACGTGCCCACCGGCATCGAGCAGTCCGATGTGCGCGCGCTCGGCAAGGCGCTCGGCCCGCTGACGACGGTCTGGACCTCGCTCGACGGCCGGAGCTTTCGGTTGCTGTTCGCGCGTGTTCCGGTGCCGGCCAGGTTGCTCGCCGGGCCCTCCGTGCGCGGGCTGCTGGTGGTGCTCGCGTACGAGCTCACGCAGACGCGCCAGGCGATCAAGAACGAGTTGCAAATTCTCGTCGTCACGCTGCTGGTCGGGGCGCTGTTGTCGGGCCTGCTCGGGGTGTGGATCGCGCGGCGCATCGTCGCCGGACCGATGAGCCTGGCGGCCGCCGCGAACCGCATCAGCGCGCGCCCGATGAGCGAGCGCCTGTCGGTCGCGCGCATGCCGACCGAGCTGGTCGAGTCGACCCTCGCGTTCAACCGCATGCTCGATCGCCTGGAGGCGGCGTTCAAGCGGCTGTCGGACTTCTCGTCCGACCTGGCGCACGACCTGCGCACGCCCATCAACAACCTGCTCGGCGAGGCGCAGGTGGCGTTGTCGAAGCCGCGCAGCGCCGACGAATACCGCGCGGTGCTCGAATCGGCGGTCGAAGACCACGAGCGCATCTCGCGGCTGATCGAGAACATGCTGTTCCTCGCGCGCGCCGACGATCCGCACGCCGCCACCAATCGGCGCTGGGTCGATCTGCAACCGGTGTTGGAGCGCGGGCGTGGTTATTTCGAGCTGCTGGCCGAGGAGCGCGGCGTGCTGCTGCTGATCGACATGCAAGGCGCCGAGCCGGCGTGGCAACAGGTTTGGGCCGATGAGTCGCTGTTCATCCGCGCCCTCGGCAATCTGGTGTCCAATGCGCGGCGCTGCGCTACGCGCCGCGCTGCACCACGGTCAACGTGTCGACCACGCCGCACGACGGGCGCGGCTACACGCTCGAAGTTTCGAACGACGGCCCACCGATCGCCGCGGTCTATCGGGCGCGCATCTTCGAACGCTGTTTTCGGATCGACGAATCGCGTGCTGGTTCGTCATCGGGTTCGGGCCTCGGCCTGGCGATCGTCAAGTTGATCATGGACCTGCACGGTGGCACCGCGAGGGTGATCAGCGGCGAAGGCCGGCACACGATTTTCAGGCTGTGGGTCCCGGGCCCGGCGACGCCGGAAACCGCTGCGCGTGACGCTGTTAGGCCACCGGTGCCAGATCGACTGTGACGTCGAGCGCCGTCGTCTCCAACGCCGCGTAGTTCGAGATGAAGGCCACATCGGCCGCGTCGTGCCCGTAGGCGACGACCACACGGCCGCCACGCGCCTGGTTTTGCGTCGCGTCGAAGGTGTACCAGCGGCCGTCGATGAAGGCTTCGAACCAGGCGTGCAGGTCCATCGGGTCGAGCCGGTACAGGTAGCCCACGACCATGCGCGCCGGGATGCCCAGGCCGCGGCACAGCGTGATGCCGACGTGCGAGAAATCGCGGCACACGCCGGCACCGGCTGCGAGCGTTTCGAGTGCGTCGGTCGACAACGTGCTCACGCCGTAGCGGTACACGATGTTGGCGTTGATCCAGCTGCGGATCGCCTCGATTTGCGCGTAGCCCGGTGCCAGATTGCCGACGATTTGCAGCGCCCGCGCCTCGACCTCGGGCCTGTCGGACGGGCAGTAGCGGCTTTGCAACAGGTACTGCAGCGTGTCGTTCGGCAGGTGCGCGATCGGTGTGGCGGGCGCGGTCATGTTGACGACGATGTCGTCTTCGGTCTCGACCACGGCGCTGATCCGCACCGTCATCTGCCCCTGCGGAATGACGAAGCGCTGGCACAGGTTGCCGTACGCGTCGACGTACTCGGTGATGCGCACGCGCGGCTCGAAGTCGTAGCTTTCGCTGACGAGCCACTGGGCCTCGCCACTGCGCGGGCGCAGCATCGCGACGGTCGGGCAATCGGCCGCGGCCAGCAGCGTCATCGCGCACCCGATTCGCAGTCTCACGCGTCGGCGCTCGGGTCCGACTGCGTCTCGGTGGCGCCGGTCGGCTTGGTGCCACCGAGCATCTGTGAGCCCACCAGCGCGCCGACCGCGCCGACGATCAGCGCCGTCCAGACCGGGTTTTCTCGCGCGACCTTGATCGCGGCGCTCGCCTGGGGTTCGAAGTGGTCGAGTGCATTGAGGGCTTGATCGCGCACTGCGCCCCAGCCGTCGGCAATGGCGTCACCCGCGCGCTCGGCGCGCTGTTTCGCCGCATCGACGGGTGCGGTTTTCGAGAGGCGATCGACGAGGTCGGCGATCTGCTGCTTCAGGCCGTCGAAGTCATTGGCGCGCGTGATCGTCGTCGGCATCGTCGGCACCGCGGGTTTCGCGGGTTTCGCATCGAACGGCTCGGAGTCGCGGCGCGCCATCAGCGTCACCAGAGCCATTAACCCCGCACCCGCCGCGGCCGCGGCGAGCACCGCGGGAATCGGGTTGCGCTCGACCAGATCGGTCAGCGCGCGCGCCGAGAGGGCGGGTTCGGTGGCGTGGCCGAAACCAGCGAGTTCATC
>JANLUW010000618.1:0-9711 GCA_031363645.1 Rhizobacter sp.
CGTGACGTAGAGCTTGTCTTTCGGCAGCTTGTAGACCTCGGTCAGCAGCTCCCACGCGTAGGCGATCGCATCTTTCTTGAAGTAATCGCCGAAGCTGAAGTTGCCCAGCATCTCGAAGAAGGTGTGGTGGCGCGCGGTGTAACCGACGTTCTCGAGGTCGTTGTGCTTGCCGCCGGCGCGGATGCATTTTTGCGCGGTGGTGGCACGCGAATACGCGCGCCGGTCGGTGCCGAGGAACACGTCCTTGAACTGGTTCATGCCGGCATTGGTGAAAAGCAGCGTGGGATCGTCGCCCGGCACGACCGGGCTCGATGCGACGATGGTGTGGCCCTTCGACTCGAAGAACTTCAGGAACGTCGAACGTATTTCTGCTGCTTTCATACCGGGCTTTCTGGCCACGCAAAATGAGTTGCGTGCTTGATTTTCAGGAGCTTCGATTGTAGGTGGCGAGGCCGTGCACAGCGGCTCGCCGGGCTGCGCCGGCCCGCTCTTTGCGCTCACGGCGCCTACTCGTCGTTGGCCGCGCCGACCGGTGCAGCACTGGCCTCACCGAAGTTCGCGAAGCCCGCGCGGCCCTGGGCTTGTGCGGCGTCAGCGAGGCCCACCGCCCGGCGCAGCAGTACCTCGGGCTGGGTGCCGTCTTCGGGGTACTGGCCGATGCCGAGCGCGGTTGCGATGGCCACGTCTTCCCCGGCCACACGCAACGGCTCCATCAAGGACTTCAGCAACTTGGCGCCGACGCGCGCCGCATCGGCCGGGCTCAGGATCGAGCCGAGCAGCACCGCGAAACTGTCGTCGGCCAAGGCTGCGACCACGTCGCTCGCGCGCACGCCGGCACGCAAACGCACCGCCACCTTGCGGCGCAAAACATTCGCACCTTCACGACCGAACCGCGCCTCGGTCGTCGCGAGGCCTTCGATGCGCAGCGCGAGCACCGCCATCGGCGCCGGCTCACGTTCGCGCAGCGCGAGCAATTGGCTCATGTGTTCGATCAACTGCTGCTGATGCGGCAAGCCGGTGTCGAGGTCGATCGCGTAGGCCGTGCGCGCGTCGTGTTCCAGGCGCTTGCGCTCGATCGCGGCGCGCAGGCGCTGCGGGAACGAAGCAGCGGCGAGTTCATCGGCAAGCAAGATGTCTTGCACGCCGCGGCCCAGCCAATCGAGCACGCGTGCCGGATCGAGCGCGGCCGCGACGACCAGGATTGCCACGTCGCGCCCGGCTTCGGCCGCGATGTCGATCGCATCGGCGCTGTCGATCAGCACCACTGCGTCGCAGCGGCCGTCGGCAAGCTGCGCCAGAACGTCATCGCGTTCCGCGCAGAGGTGAAGCTCGAACGGGCCGAACGGCGATGCGGCGAGCGTGGCGGGCAGCGCCGCCTGCGTGGCGATCAGCAAGGGGAGGCGACCGGAGTCGATATCGGTGTCGGTGTCGGGGCGAGGCATGGCCGCAGAATAACGCGCGCTTGCCAGGTCGGACCGAATCATTGACGCGCCGAAAGCCGTTCGTCGGATCTGGAGCGGGTGAGGGGAATCGAACCCCTGTATGAAGCTTGGGAAGCTGCCGTTCTGCCATTGAACTACACCCGCATTCCGCCCTAGATTCTAGCGCGGACACACTTTGGCGTGATCCGGCTTCAGCCGTTCTTCGCCAGCCAAGCCACCATCGCATCCAGGGCCGGCCGCCCGGCTGCCGGGTCGATGCTGTTGACCATCAACGCGACCGCGTACATCTTGCCGCTCATGCCGTGCACGTAGCCGGCGAGCGCGCGGGTGTCGTTCAGCGTGCCGGTCTTGAGATACGCCTGGCCGGCGGCCCGGCTGCCGGTGAGCCGGCCCTTCATGGTGCCGTCGACCCCGGCGATCGGCAGCGAATCGAAGAAGGCTTGCGCCTGCTCGGCGCGCCAAGCCTTGCGCAACAACTGCACCAGCGCGCGCGGCTTGGCGCGCTCGGTGTGGGAGAGGCCGGAACCGTTCTCGACCTCGATGTCGCCATCGGCCAAGCCCTGGTCGCGCAGCCACAGACCGATGGTGCGTTGCGCGCCGGCGAGCGTCGCCGGCCGCGCCGGGAAGCCGGGCGAGAGCGACAACATCAGGTTGCGTGCGCCGACGTTGTCGCTGAACTTGTTGATGTCGCGCACCAGCTCGGTCAGCGGCTTCGACCGGTCGAACGACAGCGGCGCCACCGGCTCGCCGTTGGCCCCCAGCGGGATCGGGCTGATGCCCGGCACCGCCTGTGCTGCGACGACCTTGCCGCGCAGCACGCCACCCGTCGCCACCCACATCGCCGGCAGCGCGCGCGCCGCGATGCCGCTGTCGGGCGGTGGCACGAAGCTCACGGTGCGGGTGCCGCAGGCTGGGCCCCAGCTGCCCTGCACGATGACTGTGGCGCGGCCGTCGCGGCCGTTTTGCCAGCTCGGCGCGGCATCGCAGGCGCCGCCCATGCTGACTCGGTTGTCGAGCCTGACTTCGCTCAGCGCGGGCTTGAGCGAAATCGCGGCGCGCGGGCCGCGCGCGGGCTGCACGATCACGTCTAGCTGGCCTTCGTCGAGAGTCATCGCGTCGGGCCACACGTGGCGCGGCTCGCCGGCCGACTGCACCGGCGTGCCGTTGTGGTCGCCGGCCGTGAGCTGAAAGGCGTAGCGGTCGAGCACGATGTCGCCTTCGATCTCGCGCAGGCCCTGGTCGTGCATGCGCTTGAACCATTTCGCAAGATCGGCCGACGTAAGCTGCGCATTGCCGCCACCGACGATCAGCAGGTCGCCCACCAGCTTGCCATTTGCCAGCGTGCCGAGCGCGAACGCCGAGGTGCGCCAGCGGTAATACGGCCCGAGCAAATCGAGTGCGGCGAGCGAGGTGACGATCTTGGTCGTCGAAGCCATCGTGTACGGCCGGTCGGCGTTGAGTGCGAACACGGTGCGCTCGCCGATGACTTCTTGCGCGTACAGGCCGAAGCTTTTCGACGGCAAGCCCGAGGCCTTGATCGCGCCGGCCACCGCCGCGGGCAAATCGCTCGCCGCCGACGCTCGCGCTGGCGGCGCACGCTCCTGCGCGGCCCCGGCGACCGGGCCGAGCGCGGCGGCGAGAGCGGCGATCGCCAGAGCGATGAACGTCTTGGTCATGGGCCGCAGGCTATCAGCCGCGAGGTGATCGCACGCCCGCCGTCACAATGCGGCCTGCCGAAATTTCGCACCCGTGCCAGCGATGACCCACCCCAACGACTCCTCTGACCGACCGGCGCGCCGCAGCATCCGCAGCTTCGTCGTGCGCGCCGGCCGCATGGGCTCGGGGCAGACCCGCGCGCTCGCCGAACTCGGCCCGCGCTTCGTGCTGCCGTATGCGGCAATGCCGTTCGATTTCGCCGCACGCTTCGGCCGAAACGCGCCTTTGGTGCTGGAGATCGGCTTCGGCATGGGCGACGCGACCGCCTCGATCGCGCAGGCCCTGCCCGGCTCCGACTTCATCGGCGTCGAGGTGCACACGCCGGGTGTCGGCGCGCTGCTCAAGCAGATCGGCGAGCGCGTACTCACGAACCTGCTGGTGATCCAGCACGACGCGGTCGATGTGCTCGAGCACATGATCGCAGCCGAAACGCTTGCCGGTGTGCACGTGTTCTTTCCGGACCCGTGGCACAAGTTCAAGCACAACAAGCGGCGGCTGATCCAGCCCGCGTTGGTGCGGTTGTTGGTCAGCCGGCTCGCACCCGGCGGCTACCTGCATTGCGCTACCGATTGGCAGCCCTATGCCGAGCAAATGCTGCAGGTGCTGTCGGCCGAACCCCGCCTGCGCAACACCACCGAGGGCTACGCGCCCAAGCCCGTTCACCGGCCGCTCACCAAGTTCGAGAACCGGGGCCTCAAACTCGGCCACGGCGTGTGGGACCTGGTCTTCGCCAAACGTCAATCCGCCCAGGTGACGAGGCCGCTGTAGGCGGTGATCAGCACGACGATGCCGAACGCGATTCGGTACCACGCGAACACCACGAAAGTGTGGGTCGAGATGTAGCGCAGCAGCCAGCGCACGCAGACCCACGCGGCGAAGAAGCTGACGAAAAAGCCCACCGCGAACATCGGCAAGTCGGCCATGGACAGCAGCGCCCGCTCCTTCCACAAGCTGTAGCCACCGGCGGCGATCAGCGTCGGAATGGCGAGGAAGAAGCTGAAGTCGGTGGCCGCTTTGCGCGACAGCCCGAGCAGCATGCCGCCGATGATGGTCGCGCCCGAACGGCTGGTGCCGGGGATCATGCCCAGGCACTGCACGAAGCCGACCTTGAGCGCGTCCATCGGCTTCATCTCGTCGACATCGGTGATGCGCGGCGGCGCCGGGTTCGCGCGCTTTTCGACCCACAGGATGATGATCCCGCCGACGATGAACGCCGCCGCGACGACCGGCCCGTTGAACAAGAACTTCTTGATGGCCTTGTAGACAAAAAAGCCGATCACCGCGGCCGGCAAGAAGCCGATGAACACGTTGAGCACGAAGCGCCGCGCGCGCTCGCTGCTGCCCAGGCCCATCACCGCGGTGGACAGGCGTTGCCAGTACACGATGATCACGGCGAGGATCGCGCCGGTCTGGATCGCGATGTCGAACACCTTCGATTTGTCGTCGGTCAAGCCGAGCAGCGAACCGGTCAGGATCAGGTGGCCGGTGCTCGACACCGGCAGGAACTCGGTGAGCCCCTCGACGACGCCCATGATCGCGGCTTTGAATAGAAGAATGAGATCCAACGTGGGCTCCGGGCGCATCCGCAAAGCGTGCATGTTAACGACGGGTAAGCCCGGCAAGACGTAACGCGCGGTTCGTTATTCCTCGCACATGGAGGCAAGCCACTTGCGAACGGACGGTGACCGATCCTTCGCGCCAGTCAGCCCCTCACCGCCCCTGCGCCTGATCGCGCTGCTGCTGAATGGCCGCCGCATCCGCAGGCGACACCGGCGCGCGCAACGCAGGCACAGGCAAGCCGAACAACGCGGCGATGCCAGCGGCCTCGCCCGCTTCGGATGCCGAGGCATCGGGTGCCGAAGCTGCGTCCATCGGCGCCTCGGGCGAGTCGCGCACCACGTGCGGGAACTCGGCCTTCGCGTCGATCAGCTTGGCCTTCTGGCCTTGCTGCATGAAGGCGCCAACGAGGCGCAGTGCATTGTGCCCGCCCTGCCCCCAGTAATTGCTGCGGATCGTCACGCGCGGGTCGTTGAAGCCGACCCAGGCGCCGACCACCAGCTTCGGGCTCATCAGCATGAACCAGCCGTCAGTGTTGTTCTGGGTCGTGCCGGTCTTGCCCGCCAGATCGCCCCTGATGCCCCACTCGCCGCGAATCGCCGCGCCGGTGCCGGTCTGCACCACGCCACGCATCACGTCGACGAGGTTCTCGATCACCACCTGATCGAGCACCCGCTCGGGCGCCGACTCGAAGCTCTCGAGCACCTTGCCGTTGCGGTCGTCGATTTGCGCAATCAGCAGCGGCGCCCGCCGCCCGCCGAGCGAGGCGAGCGTGGCGTAGGCATTGCCCATCTCGAGCAGCGTCACCGGGCTCGTGCCGAGCGCGAGCGAAGGCACCATGTCGAGCTTGGCCTCGCGCACGCCGGCCAGCTGCGCGAAGCCCGCGACCGCTTCGGCGCCGACCTCTTGCATCACCTGCGCGGTGATCGTGTTTTTCGACTGCACCAGGCCTTCGCGCATCGTCATCATTTCACCGCTCGGGCCGCTGCCGTCGGTGGGCTGCCAGATGCCGCCGTCGGCGAGCGCGATGTCGATCGCGCCATCGAGAAACCGGTGCTCGGTCGACATGCCGCGCTGCAGCGCCGCGCCGTACACGAAGGGCTTGAAGGTCGAGCCCGGCTGGCGCTTGGCCTGCGCCACGTGATCGAACTGATCGCGCGCGAAATCGGGGCTGCCGACCCAGGCACGCACCGCGCCACTCGTCGGGTCGATCGCGATGAAGCCGGCCGAGAGCCGCGTCTTGTCGGCGCGCAACGTGGCCATCGTGTCGGCGTCGGCGAGCACGGTGTCGAGCGCTTGCGCGTCGCTCTGGCCGGCCTGCTTGGCGAGGCGAAACTGCGGCGTGTCGCGTGCTATCTCGCGCAGCATCGTGGGGTGCTGTTTCCAGAAGTACGCGAAGGGCGCAGCGGGTTCGCCTTTGGGCGATGCCGAGCCCTTCGAAACTGCCGGCTGGACGCGCGCGGTGCGCGCCCGCGCGTCGCCCCACTCTTCGCCGGCCATGCGCTGCAGCAGCGCGGTCTGCTGCACCACGGCGTCTTGTGCGAGGCGCTGCAGCTTGGCGTCGAGAGTGGTGCGGATCACGAGGCCGTCGGTGTCGAGGTCAACATCGTGGGCATCGGCCCAGTCGACGAGTTGCTCGCGCACATGCGCGACGAAATGGCGCGCCTGGCCGATGTCGCCGTCTTCCGGCCGCTTGAAGTCGAGCACCAACGGCAGCGCGCGCAGTTGCTCGTAGCGCGCGAGCGGCAGCGTGCCGTGCTTGACCATCTGCGCCATCACGAGGTTGCGGCGATCGCGCGCGCGCGCCGGATTGCGCACGGGGTTGTAGCGCTCGGTGCCCTTGAGCATGCCGACGAGCGTGGCGCACTGCGCGGTGTCGAGCTGCGCGGCGGGCTTGTCGAAGTAGGTGCGCGAGGCCATCTCGATGCCGCGCACGTTGTAGAGAAACGGCGCGCTGTTGAGGTAGCTTTCGAGAATCTGGTTCTTGCTGCTGGTGCGCTCCATGCGCAACGCGGTGATCGCCTCGCGCAGCTTGCGGCTCAAGCTCTGCTCGTTGCCGATTTCCTGCGGGAACAGGTTGCGCGCGAGCTGCTGAGTGAGCGTCGAGCCACCCGCCATCTTGCCGTGTAGCACGATGCCCCAGACCGCACCGACGATGCGCGTCGGGTCGATGCCGTGGTGCTGGTAGAAGCGGTGGTCCTCGGTCGCGATCAGCGCGTCGATCAACTCTTTCGGCACGTCTTTCAGGGCCACCGGCGCCTGGTAGGCGGTCGAGAAACGCCCGATCACCTCGCCGTCGCTCGACAGGATCACGCTCGGCCGCACCGCCTGCGCGCGTTGCAGTTCTTCGACCTGCGGCGTGGTGTAGACCAGCACGCAGATGTAGAGGGCCATCGCCACGCCGGCCGCGCCGATGGCAAGCGCCGAGCCCCACGCGACGCGCTTCAGGCGCTGCCTCGAGCGGCGCGGAGGTTCGGTTCGAGGTGTGCGCGAGGGATCGTTGGAATCGTCGGAAAGGTCAGCCATGGTGTGCGAAAAAAAAGTTGCGAAGATCGTCGCACAGCCAGCGACGGCGCTGTGACAGGGTGTGGCGCGGGCCGCGGGCGATTCGGTGCGCGCTGGAACCCTCGGCGCGAGCGCGGCGGCGGCTTTGTCGGACAATTAAAAGCTGTCTTGAACGCCGTGGGTGTCAGCGAACGTCGAAGCTCACGCGTTGTTGCGCAGCCCGCATGAACTTTTCCCCGGCCGCGCCACTCTGCCTGCGGTCGTCACCTCAAGGACCCAGAACGTGAACCGTCGTGAATTTTCTGCCCAGCTTGCCGTCACCAGTTTCGGCGCCGGCGCCGCCGCCGCCGCCGCTGGCATGTTCGTGGTCGCGGGCCCGGCTGCCGCGCAAGGCGCACCCGTCGAAGGCAAGAACTTCAAGAAGGTCGACCCACCGGTGCCGCCGAGCGCCGCCGGCAAGATCGAGGTGCTGGAGTTTTTCTCGTACGCCTGCCCGCATTGCAACGCGTTCGAGCCCACGGTCGAGGCGTGGTCGAAGCAGTTGCCGGCCGACGTGGCGTTCGCTCGGGTTCCGGTGCCGTTCCTGGCCAACTTCGAGAACTACATGCGCACCTATTACTCGCTCGAGACGATGGGCCAGGTCAGCGCGATGCAGCGCAAGGTGTTCACCGCGATCCATGTCGAGCGCAATTACTTGGAGAAGCCCGCCGACATCACCGCACTGATGGCCAAGAGCGGCCTCGACGCGGCCAAGTTCACCAGCATCTTCAATTCGTTTTCGGTCGCCAGCAGCGTGACCCGCGCCAAGAAGCTGATGGCCGCCTACAAGATCGACGGTGTGCCGGCGATCGCAGTCAACGGCCGATGGCTCACGTCGCCAGGCGATGCCGGCGGTTTGGAGCAAGCAACGGCCGTCGCCGATTACCTGATCCAGCGGTCGCGCAGCAAGGCCTGATGCAATCTTCGCGAACGCTCAGCGCCGGCTCTTCGCCTTGCGCGAATCGAGCTCGGTGATCTGTGCCTTCAGCAGCAGCAACAGTGTTCGGGCATTGGCCTCGCTCAGGCTCAGGATCGACGAAGGTGCGCCGTCGTCTTGTGGCGGCGCGGGCTGCACCAGCGCGTCGAGTTGTATGCGGATCAGGCCGTTGCCGTTGGCCATGGCCTTGACCTTTTGAATTTCGATGTTCCAGCTCTTCATGCGACCACCTCCTCTTCGTTACGTTGTTCCGCGGCCGGCATCAGGCCGAGGATCTCGGAGATGCGCCGCGGGTCGTTGACCGTTCGCACCGTTGTGTAGGCCACCTCGGCCTGCGGGTGGCGGCGGCGCAAAAAGTTGAGCCATTGCTTCAGTCGACCGGCACGCGCCTTCGGTTCGATGTGCCCGCTGACGAGGCGCCAGAACGCCGCGAGCAAGGGCTGCAGGTCGACCCAGCCGAGTTCGGCGTGCGCGCCGCGGTCGGCGGCGACGATCGCGAGCGCCAGCCCCGGGTCGGCGACCATGCCGCGGCCGAGCATCAGCGTGTCGCAGCCCGAGAGTTCGCGGCAGCGCAACGCATCGGCCACGCTCCAGATTTCGCCGTTCGCGATCACGGGCACCGAGACCGCCACGCGGATCTCGGCGATGCGCTCCCAGTAGGCCGGCGGCCGGTACCCATCGACCTTCGTGCGCGCATGCACGACGAGCTCGTCGGCACCGGCCGAGACGATCGCGTGCGCACAGTCGAGTGCGCTGTCGGCGTTGTTGAAACCGAGTCGCATCTTGGCAGAGACCGGCATCGCTGGCGGCACGGCGCGGCGCACCGCGGCGACGATGCGATGCAGCAGCTCGGGGTCTTGCAGCAAAGCCGCGCCGCCGCCGTGGCGGTTCACGACCTTGGCCGGGCAGCCGAAGTTCAGGTCGATGCCGGCCGGCTGCAGCCCAGCCAGACGAGCTGCGTTTTCAGCCAGGCACACCGGGTCGGAGCCCATCAGCTGCACGCGCACCGGCACGCCTGCCCGCGTGCGGCTGCCATGGTTCAACTCAGGCACGACGCGCGTGAACACGCGCTCGGGCAGCAGCGTGCCGGTGACGCGGATGAACTCGGCCACGCAGCGGTCCACGCCACCGGCGCGCGTCAGGATGTCGCGCAAAGTGAAGTCGAGCAGCCCTTCCATCGGGGCGAGCAGGATGGTCATGGATCGTGGGCGCGGTGGTTGCGCGGTGGTTGCGCGGTGGTTGCGCGGTGGTGGCGCGGTGGTGGCGCGGTGGTGGCGTCATGTCGGCGTGGCCCAGTAGTGTAAGAACCCCATCGCCGGCCGAGCAGGGTCGACTCCTATAAAGTGCCGCGTACCTGTTTGGGAAGACGAATTGCAATGAACCTGATCTATGTCGGCGATGCCATGTGCTCCTGGTGCTACGGCTTCGCCAAACCGCTCGACGAGCTGCTGGCCGATCCGCAGGACGCCGCGCCGCTGCAGCTCGCGTTGGTGATGGGCGGGCTGCGCCCCTTCA
>JANLUW010000642.1:0-8338 GCA_031363645.1 Rhizobacter sp.
AAAAACCGGGGCGGTTCACTATGTCAGCCCAAGGCAGTTCGAGAAAACCTGGCGCGCGGCCCAGCAAGACAAAGCCGCGTAATCGAGTGGCTATGGAGTGCGGACAACAGGGGCAAGGTCACTCATCCGGCGCGCTGGTCGGGCACCACGCGCAACTGGTCGCCCGTCGGACCGGTGGCTCTCAGCCCCGAACGCGACTCGATCATCAAGATGCATTCGCGAACATCAGAAATACAGCCGCTGGCTGCATGAATGAGGCGACAACTACCTTGACACGCGCCGGTATCCGTAGGGACCGTCGCGCACAGCGAGCCAGCCCGCCTCCGTGACACGTACGTCAATTGGATCGAAAGCGATATGGACATCACCGCTCTCAAAGTTCACGGCGATCATTGCTGATCGAGGTGCGGCGGCCATGCTTGAAGTCAGATTTAGTTTCTTGATAAAGCACAGGCTACCCGATCGCCAAGAACAATCAGGGGGACTGACGTGTGCGGCCTGACGTGTGGACCGACTGGTCCAGGTGCCCTAATTCTGCCTATGCCGGCGCTGTCGGTAAGTACGTATCTACGAACAACGACCCACGCTGAATGCGAGCGGTGGGCGCTGTCTAAAAATCGAGGCGTTCCAATTGATGCAGGTTCTGCGCATCAGGGCGGCCTGATCCGCCTCACAGCAGCCCCACACGCTTGACCGCGCGGTAGCGGTTGACGAGTTGCGCTGGCAATTGCGCCGGTTCGACGTCGATCAACAACCCGTCGCGCGTGGCGAGGCGCGCGAACGCGTCGCGGCGCGATTGCGCGAACAGGTGCGCGCCGGCGATCTCGACCGCATTGGCGTCGACGCTGGTGCCGCCATCTGATCCACGCCCGAGAGGTTGCTCGGCCAGCTCGCGCAGCACCCGTTCGCGCAGGCTCGCGAGCAACACCAAATGCTTCGAGCGCATCAAGCGCAGGGCCGGCGCGATCTCGGCGCTGTCTTCGTCGCGGAAGTTCGTCAGCACCACGATCAGCGCGCGCTTGCGCTGCACGCGCATCAGCTCGGCGGCGGCGGTGAGGTAGTCGGAGTGGGTGGCGCGCGGCTCGATGTCGTAGATCGCCGCGATCAGCGCGTTGAGCGACGCGTGGCCCTTGCGCGGCGCGAAATGGCGCGCGTCGGCCGGGTCGGTGCCGAAGGTCATCACGCCGACCGAGTCGCCTTCCTTCAACGCCACGTGCGCGAGCAACATCAGCGCGTTCAGCGCTTCGTCGAAGTGGCTGCCGCCGCCGCGGGTCGTGGCACTTTCGTCGGCGCGCATGCGGCGGCCGCAGTCGAGCAGGAATAGCACGGTCTGGTCGCGTTCGTCCTGGTATTCGCGCACGATCGGGCGCTTGTGGCGCAGCGTGGCCTTCCAGTCGATGTGACGAATGGAGGCGCCGGGTTTGTAGTCGGCGAGCTGCTTGAAATCGGTACCGCCGCCGCGCTGCGGTGCGGCCTTGATGCCGATTTCGGCGAGC
This sequence comes from Rhizobacter sp., assembly GCA_031363645.1. GTDB lineage: Bacteria > Pseudomonadota > Gammaproteobacteria > Burkholderiales > Burkholderiaceae_C > LMDS01. The sequence goes on from JANLUW010000642.1 coordinate 1,497, forward strand.
CGGTTGTCGCTCGCGAGCCAGGCGTAGCGAGCGACCGCGGCGAAGTTAGGGTAGACGTGCAGCGACTCGCGCTCGCCAGCCTTCAGCAGCAACTCGCAGGTGCCGAGAATCGTGCGCACGCGCAGGTCGGCCGGGTCGAATTGCACCGGACCGCGGCGCCGCGGCGTCACCTGGTATGTGATGTCGAGCCGGGCCTGCGCCGGCACGCGCATCAGCTGCGGCAAGCCGACGAAATCGAGGCTGGGGTCGACGTGGTCGAACAATGCCACGCGCCATGCGCGCGCGCCTTCGTTGACGAGCGAGCCGGTGAGGGTGCGCGGCACGCCGATCGCGAACGCAGCTGGCAGGCGGCGCTGCCATTGCAGCGGCGCGCGCTTCCACGCGACGAAGCTCCAGGCCAGGTCGACGAGCGTGACGACCAGCAAGGCCGATGCGAATATCGACACGCGCGACGCCATCCACGCCAGCGGCACACGCGCCACCAGCGCGATCGCACACGCGAGCGCGAATGCGGCGAGCGCCCACACGCTCGCGCGCGACGGCAGGATGTTCAGGCGCATCGGTCAGGCAAGGCGCATCACAGCCGTGGCGCCTCGACGCTGCCGAGCAGCGCCGTCAACAACTCGTCGAGCTTGCGGCCTTCGAGCTGCGCGTCGGGCGAAAGCAGCACGCGGTGGCGCAGTACCGGCAGCGCGTACTGCTTGATGTCGTCGGGCGTGACGAAGTCGCGCGCGTTCAGCAGCGCCGCGGCGCGCGCCGCGCGCACCAGCGCGATCGCCGCGCGCGAGCCGGCGCCGACCGCCAGACCATTCCAGTCACGCGTGGCGCGCGTGATGCGCACCGCGTAGTCGACCACCTTGTCGTCGACGCGCACGTAAGCCGCCATCTTCTGCAGTGACAGCACCGCGCGCGCGTCGAGCCGCGGTTGCACGGCCGCGAGTGGCAGCTGGTCGCCGGCCTGCTGCAAGGTGGTGAGCTTGACGACCGCGGCCTCCTCTTCGAGCGACGGGTAGCCGACCTCGATCTTGAACAAGAAGCGGTCGAGCTGCGCTTCGGGCAGCGGGTAGGTGCCTTCGGTCTCGAGCGGGTTTTGCGTGGCAAGCACCATGAAGGGTTTGTCGAGCAGCAGCGTCCGGCCTTCGATCGTGACCTGGTACTCCTGCATCACTTCGAGCAGCGCGCTTTGCGTCTTGGCCGGCGCGCGGTTGATCTCGTCGGCGATCAGCAAATTTGTGAACACCGGGCCGCGGCGCACGCGCAGGGCGTTGAAGTCAACCGCGCCGGCCGCGTTCGCGTCGAGCACGGTGTGGCCGGTGATGTCGGAGGGCATCAGGTCGGGCGTGAACTGAATGCGCGCGCAGGCCAGCGAGAGTGATTTGGCGAGTGCCCGTGCGAGCAGCGTCTTGCCCAGGCCGGGCACGCCTTCGATCAGCACGTGGCCGGAGGCGACGAGCGCGATCAGCGTCTGGTCGACCACCGCGCGCTGGCCGACCACGGCCTTGCTCACTTCGTCGCGCAGTGTGCCGAGCACGGCGGCGGCGCGTGCGATGTCGTCGGGGTTGAGTTGCATCGGGTCTTTCGTTGTCAGCGGGGTTCGGGCGGGGTGGCGGATGCATCGGCGAACGCGTTGGCGGATTGGCGCGCGGCGTCGCGCAGTCGGCGCCGCGCGGTCTCCAGCGGCGCGAGCGCGGCGGCCGGGTGGTGCGTGGGCGTGGCGTTCAGTGAGGAGTTCATCGCGTGCGCGAGGGTGTGCGGGTCCATGCCCGTCAGCGCGGCGATGGCTTGGGCGTGCTGGCCGGTGGTCATCGTCTCGAAGCCGCGAATGCGCGGTGTGGCCGCGTCGCTCAACGCGCGCATCTGCGCGGCATGCAGCGCAGGGCTGCCGCGGTGCGCGATGAAGTGGGCGGTGCCGCGAATTTGCTCGCGCATCGAGCGCCGTGCCATCGGCGCGGTCGCAACCAGCGGGCCGAAGCGGCAGGCGCCGCGCCACAGCGCGAAGGCGAGAGCGGCCGCGCCGAGCAGCACGGCCGGCGCACCGCGCTGCCACAAGAAAACGAGCAGCGGCGGCCGCGCTTCGTCGCGCACGATCCACACCGTCTGGCCGGGCCGCAATTGCAGCGTGGCCACAGCGATCAACGCGTTGTCGTGTTCGGTGAGTTCGGTGTTGTCGAACGGCGGGTTGGCGCCGATCACCGTCACGCTGCCGCGCCCGAGCGGCACGCGCACAATCACCGGGCCGCGCGGGCCGTCGAGCGCCCAGCTCGGCGCTACGTTGGCGTGCAGTGCGTTGCCGGTGAACATGCAGGTGGCGTAGCCGCGCGCGACGCCGAACGCTGGCGTCACGCCGGTGGGCTCGTTGATGCCGGGGCAACGCGGCGGTGGCGGCGCCGCACTGAGCTGCGACCGGGCCGGCGGCTTCGCGTCGGCGACATCGTCTTCGTCGCTTCGAATCGATGCCGGCGCGGATGCTGCCGAGGCGGCCGACGCTGCGCTGGCCGGCGCTTTCGCTTGGCGCTTCTCGACGATCGGCACCCAGTCGAGGCCGCCGTGCGCGCGCCCGAAAGAGGGCACGACGAGCTGCCCCCCGGCCTCGACCCACTGCCGCAGCGCTACTTCGCGCCCGGCGAAAATGCTCCAGTTCAACGAACTCAGCAGCAGCGTTGCGCCGGGTGGGGGCAACGTGTCGAGGTCGGTCGGTGTGGCCACAGTCGCGCCGAGCTTGGCGATGACCTGCTTCAGCCGCAGGTCGGGGTCGCGGCGCAGTTCGGCGCTCGGCGGGTCGCTCACTTCCTCGTCGACCCACTCGGTGTGGCGCGCGAACCAGATGCCGGCCGCCAACAGCACGGCCGCGGTGATCACCAATAAGCCATGTTCGCGCGTTAGTTTCATGCCGCGGCCTGCGCAGGTGGCAGTGCGCTGCCGTCGCGCGCGTGCGCAGCGGAATGGGCCTTGAAGTGGGCATCGAACTGCGTGCAAAGCGCTTCGATGCTCGCGGCCTCGGCGCTGCGGCCGGCATAGACCTCGCTCTGCCAGGCGCGCACGAGCCGCTCGAAATACGCGCCGCCCTCGGGGGCCAGCACGCGCTGCGCGAGACCCAGGCACTCGCCCTCGGTGCTCGCCGCGCGGATCGCGACGCCATGGTCGTGTACCAGCTTCGAGAGCGCGCCGCGATAGAGCAGCGAGAGGGCGGCCCGGGGCTCACCTCGCTGCAGCAGTGCGCGCCCCGCCGAGGCGATGTCGTCGGGCAGGCTTTCAGGGCGGATGTCGAGGTCGTTGACGTGGCTGGGGCGCAGCGCCGCGCGTGCCATCGCGTCGCCCGCCGTGACGCGGGCCCAGCGCCACGCGAACACCAGGAACACCGCGACCGCGACTGCGCCCAGCACCCAGGCCAGCCCGCGCCCACCTTCTGCGAGCCAGCGCGCGAGGTTGCGCAGCCAGCCCGGTGTCTTGCCCGGCGGTGGCTTCGAGGCAGCACCGTCGATCCAGCGCAAGCGCTTCTCGGTATGGCGGTTCGCGAACGCCGGGTCGCCGCGCATGTCGGCGACGATGCCGCGGACTTGTTCGACGGTGACGGGTGCGGATGCGGCTGAGGATTTGGCAGGCTCGTCGGCCCGAACGATGGGCGCCATCAGCACCAGGGCCAACAACAAGGCCGTGTAGCTCCCTCGCCACTCCGGCAAGAGCAGAGATTGTTTGCTCCCCCGCCCTTCTGGGGTGAGGTGCCGCGCGCGGCACAGACTCGCTTCGCGCACCCTCACCCCAACCCTCTCCCTGAGGAAGAAGGAGTCAGGACTCCTCAGTCCGTTAACCCGCGAACGCAAGCCGAAACTCCTGCTCGACATCCCAGGCTTCGAGCTCGACCCGGCGGTTCAGGTACATCGCGAAACCGGCGCCGACGTAGAACGGCTCCAGCAGCAGCACGGCGGCGGCGTAGAGGGCGGCGATGAGCATCGAGGCCGCCGGCCCCTCGCCCGTGAACAGCGCGCCCCAAGCCGACGAGCGCGCGTCTTCGGGCACGAACAGCACCGCGAAAATCATCGCGCCGACCAGCAGCAGCACCTCGAAATGCGCGAAGACCAGGTGCATGCCCATGGCCGCGCCGCGCTTGCCGCGCAGCAACTGCTGGCGTCGTGCGCGCCATGCGCCGCCGCGTTGGCCTTCGAGCTGCAAGGCAGGCTGGGTGTAGGCGCGCCATGGCGAGAGCCGGCGCGTCGTCAGCGTTGTCGGCAGCCGCTGCCACCACACGCTGCGCTGTGCGGCCCACACGTCGGCCAAGCGCGTCTTCGTTCCGAACACGGCGCGCGAAAGCACGAACAGCAGCGTGCGGTCGAGCCACGGCTTGAGCCAGAAAATGATCAGCGCTGGCAGCCAGGTGGCGACCGCGCCGCTGGCGAGCGCGATCATCGCGACGATCAGGTAGACCGGCGCGAAGCTCGCCCACACCGAGCGCGCATTCGCCTGCACCAGGCGGATGCCGAGGTCGATCGCCTCGCTCATCGAACGCGGCCGCAGGTGGAGCGCGATCGCGTCAACCTGCACGCTGCACCCCGCGGGCTCGACCCTGCCACCCGAGGTACGCGATCACGAGCGCCCAGCACACCCCACCGACACCGAATTTCACGCCGGGCGGCACCCAGATCGCCGACGACCAGAAAGCCTCGATGCCCGCCGCGATCAGCAGCATCGCGACCACGCCGTACACCAGCACCGCCGCCTCTGCCGCCGCGAGTTCGAGGGCGGCGCGGCGCGTGCGCCGGCCGGGTGCGAGCAGCGCGTGGCCGAGCCGCAGCCCGGCCGCACCCGAGAGTGCGATCGCGGTCAGCTCGAACGCGCCGTGCGTGATGACGAACGAGTAAAAGGTTTCGCCGTGACCGCGCGCGGTGAGGTAACCCGCGAGGCTGCCGGCGACGACGCCGTTGTAGGCGAGGAAGAACAGGCTGCCAAGGCCCACGAAAATGCCGCCCGCGAAGCACTGGAACGCGATGCCGATGTTGTTCTTGATGTAGAAGCCGAACATCATCCAGTCGGTCGCCGCGCCACGGTCGCGGCCGATGCTTTTGGACTCGGGGCCGTACATCGCCTCGTAACCGCGCACCGTGCCGGCGTCGTGCATCGTCAGGATGAAGCCGGGGTCGAAATACGTCGCGATGCCGAGCAGCACCAGCGGCAGGCCGAACACCAGGCTGGCGACCAGCACGTAGCGCCGATGCGCCCGCACCGATTGCGGAAAGTCGATCAAGAACAGCCGCGCGAGCCGCGCCGCGCCGTAGTCGCTGCGGCGGTAGATCAGCTCGTGGGCGCGCTGAGTGAGCGCGCTCAGGCGCGCGGTCAGGTGCGCAGGGTAGGCACGTGCACGCGCGAGTGCGAGGTGCTCGCAAGTGGCGCGGTAGAGCAGCGCGAGGCGCGCTGCATCGGGCGGTGCGGCGGGCTCGGCGGGTGCGTCTGCGGGTGGGCGTTTGAACCAGCGCCGCGGCCTGGCCCTGCGACCGTCGAGCGCGGCTTCGAGTTCGTCCCACACCGGCGCATAGCCGGTCTCGAACTGCAGTGGCGTCATCTGCGGCCGACCAGCCATTGGGCGATGCCGAGCAGGCGTCGGGTCGCGCGTTCAGGGCTGGTTTCACGCTGACCCGCGGTGCCGACGATCGGCCCGGCGAGCAGCGCGAGTTCACCGAGCCGGGCTTCGGTCAGCCGCGTGGCGCGGCCGGCCCAGGCGATGACCGCGGCTTGCTCGCGGGTCGAGAGCGCACGCGGCGGCGCGAGCGGTTCGGCGGGCCCGAGCGGGCCATGCAGCGTGGCGGCGTTCGCATGCACGACGAGTGTTCCGGCGGCAAGGTCACCGAGGCGTTTGAAGTCGGGCCGCAGCAGCACCATCAGCCCGCCGAAGCCGTAGAGCACCGGCAAAAAATCTGCCGCGCGAAGCAGGTTGCGCACCAGCGACGCAGCCGGCGTGACCGGCAGGCCCGAGTCCATCACCACCCGCAGCCCGAGTGCGCGTTTGCCCGGCGTGGCCGCGCCCGGCAGCAGCTCGAACAGCACCGGGTAGAACCATTCGAGCAGGAAGAACAGGATCAGAAAGATGCCGGAACCGAAGCGCGACATTGCCGCCAGCACACTCGCTGCCGCGACCAGAATCGCGAAGCGAACCGCACCATCGATCGCGAACGCATAGCCACGCGCGACCAGCCCGGCCGGGCGCAATTCGAGCGCGATGCCTTCGGGTGTCTCGGCGGTGTAGACGGTGTCCAACGTGGCACCGAGCGCGGCGCTCACTGCCATCAGCGAGTGCCGATGCTCAGGCTTTGACGACGATCGTGTCGGCGATGTTGTCGTGCAAGCATTTGCGCGAATCGCGGAAGATCATCAGGCAGTCGGCCAGCCCGTAGATCGCGCCGACGAACGGGATCACCAGCAGCACCCAGCCGAGAAAGTAACGCAGGCCGAGCAAGCGCCCGAGCGAGGCGCGCTCGCCGTTGCTGCGCAAGATGCGCAGGCCGAGCAGCCTCTTGCCGATGGTCTGGCCCTGCGTGGCGAGCAGGTAGCCGTGCAGCACGATGAACAGCACGACGCTGATCACGATTTGCAGCGCGAACACGCCAGCCAAGCCACTGACACTGGAGTCGCTCGACGTGTTGTTCGGCAACAGCGCCGAGAACATCGTGAAGGCGATCGCGTAGTAGGCCGCGCCTTGGATGATGCCGTCGATGATCACCGAGCCGAGTCGCGCGCCACGGCCGCCGAGCGGTTGTGCACCGGCCTGCGGGATGTCGGCGACATGCGCGGTCGGTGCGGCAAACGGGTTGTTGTCAGGGGCTGTGTTCATGCGTCCTCCGCTTTCATGCGCT
>JANLUW010000005.1:0-7973 GCA_031363645.1 Rhizobacter sp.
TCGTCCTCTCGCTTTCCTCGACGGCGGTTTCGTTGGTGTGCCAACTGCTGTGAGCCGCCGAGTTTTATGTCCTGCCCTTCGACGGATTACTTTACCGCGGGTCAATGTCCGCAACGCCTTCCGGTAGGAAAGCGCATGTAACGCGAGACAGCAGGCGCCGGCCTCTCCTGTTTTGCAATAAGCACACCGCATTGCACGCAACCGAATTGCATGGGTGCTGAACGGTCCATTCAGCTATCGACGCGCCAATGTGCGGAGCGCCCGCGCGGCTCGAAGTGCGCCGACCTCGATGCCGTTCCAGTTCTTCATCTGCAGATCGCTGAAACCACGCATGAACGTCGCCTCGCCATCGTCGAGCGTGACGAACGCTTCGATCACCGCGGCCATCACGACCTCGGCGGCGCGCGCGTTGTTGCCGTCGTCGATCTTGATCGCGACGCCCAAGCCGCGTTCCGGCAGCGCCGCGCAATACACGCCCTCGGCGCCGACCTTGCAGAACACGCGTGCGCCGAGCCGGGCCATCACACGGGTGTCGAACCGGCCGTCACCGGCGACCATGTAAGGCGCCTTCGCGACGGCTGTGCGGAACCGCTTCGCAGCGTTGGCATGGCCCGCGCTCAGTCCGACGCCGGTGCCGACGCGGGCGAACGCGTGCGCGAGGTTTTTCAACGGGATCGCGAAGGTCGGGATAGAGCAACCGTCGATGCCGCGCGGCGCGTTCGTGAGGTCGTGGCTGGTCGTCGCTTGCAGCGCCGATGTGACCTCGCGCATCACCGGGTGCTCGGCGCTCACGTAGCCGCGGACGTACTGCTGCAAGTCGGGCTTGTCGCCGTGCATCGCGCAGGCGAGGCACAAAAAACCCGCGTGCTTGCCCGAGCAGTTGTTGTTCAGCGCGTTCGGCTCGCGGCCCTGTGCAGCGAGTGCGCGCGCGGCCGATTCCAGGTAAGGCCAATGCGTGCCGCATTCGAGCGCGCTCGCGTCGAGCCCGGCCTTCGCGAGCATGCGCGCGGCCGTCTGCGCATGGATTTCTTCACCGCCGTGCGAGGCGCAGGCGATGGCGAGTTCGTCGTCGGTGAGCCCGAGCCGGTCGGCCGCGCCGCTTGCGACCAGCGGCAGCGCCTGCAGCACCTTCACGGCAGAGCGCGGAAAAATCGGCCGGGAGATGTCACCGAGCGCGGCGACGACCGCGCCGTCGGCATCGAGCACCGCGAGCGCGCCGCAGTGGGTGGATTCGGTCGCGTTGCTGCGCATCACGTTGACGAGGTTGGGGTTCATGCATGGACTGTAAGGGGGGCCGAACCGTCAAGTCGACGGGCTTGCGGTCACACTCCGGTCAAGGAGCTCCGATGACACGATTGATATTGGCGATCTCACTCGCTGCTTTGCCGCAGCTGCCGGCATGCGCGCAGTCGCCTCGCGCGGCCGCGGACACTCAAGCGCAGTTGAACGCAGCGCTGCGCACGAAGACCATCGTGCTGCTCGGCGAAGTGCACGATAACGCCGTGCAACACGCGATGCGCGCCGAGGCACTGCGCACGCTGCTCGAAGGTGGCGCGCGGCCCGCGCTGCTGATGGAGCAGTTCGACCGGGAGCACCAAGCCGGACTCGACCGAGCGCTCGCGCAGGCCGGTGCCAAGCCCGACGACGTGATCGCTGCGGCCAGCCCCGGCGACCCGGCGATGCAGGGCTGGTCGTGGCCCTTCTACAAACCCTACATCGCGCTCGCGATCGCGTATCGCCTGCCGATCGTCGCGGCGAACGTGTCACGCGACGACACACGCCGCGTGCTCAAAGACGGCTTGCCGTCGCTCGGCTTCGATGCGCGCGTGCCGGCCGACATCGCCGCGGCCCAGGCAAGCGAGATCGCCGACAGCCACTGCGGGATGATCGATGCGGCGCAAGCCGGCCGCATGGTCGGCTCGCAGGTCGCGCGCGACCAGTTCATGGCCCGGGCGATCGAGGCGAATGCCGCGCGCGGCGCCGTGCTGATCGCCGGCAACGGCCACGTGCGCCGCGATGTCGGCGTGCCGCGCTGGTTGCATGCCGACACGCGTGCCCGCAGTGTCTCGATCGGTCTGCTGGAGGCGGGCGATCCGAACGCGGCTGCATTCGACGTGGTGGTGATGACGCCCGCCCAAGACCGCGCTGACCCGTGCGAATCGATGCGCACTCCGCCCAAGCGCTGAGCTGCTGAGCCGCGGTTCCGCTCCCAGACCCTCACCCCATCCCTCTGCCAAAGGGGGGGGGCAAAGCCGATTCCTTTGTGAGATTCAGCCTTTGACGAACGCCCGCAGTTCCTTCGCCATCCGCACCAGCGACGGCTGGTGGATATACATCATGTGCCCGGCCTCGAAGTAGCTGATGCTGACTTTCGCGCGAGCCCCGTCGCGCAGGCCGAGGTGGTTGATGGTGTAGTCGCCGGCCGCGTGCGGGGTACCGAGGTCGAAGTAGCCGCTGGCGACGTAGACGCGCATGTGCGGGTTGGCCTGCATTGCCTTGCGCAGACTCGCGCCGACGTTGACGTACTTGTTCTCGAAGCCTTTCCAACTCCACTTGTCCCAGATCGGCGCGTGGATGACGTAGGGCGCGTCGGTCTCGTACTTCAGCGTGTCGCGCAGTACCCGGTTGATGCCGACGGCATAGGCGCCGAGCACGGCGTTCATGAACGGGTCGGTTTCGGGGTGCTCGCCGGCGTCGTCGCGATCTTGACCAATGAAGCGCGAGTCGAGCCGGCCGACCGTCTCGAAGCGGTGCCGCAGCAGCTGCTTGAAGTAGCGGAACACCTCGGGCCGCAGGTCGCACTGGCGGATGTATTCAGGCGTCAGGCCGGTGAAGCGCACGAGCTGAGCCGCGGTCTTCTCGCGCTGCGCGCCGGCGAGTTGCGAGCCGTGCATCAGCGCGGCCGTGTAGTCGCCGAGCGCGAATGCTTCGGCCGCTTCGAGCACTTCGGCAAGCGGTCTTTTTTGCAGCTCTGGCGGCAGCGCCTTGTGGTACCACGCGGTCGCCGCGTAGGTCGGCAGAAAGAGTGCGTAGGGCAGCTCGTTGCCGTCGTCGAAGCTGAGGGTTTGCAGGTCGATCGCCAGCGAGACCAGCATCACGCCGTTCAGAAAGATGTCGTGCTTGTCTTGCAGGTGCAGCGAGAGGCCGGCGGCGCGCGTGGTGCCGTAGCTCTCGCCGATCAGGAACTTGGGCGCGCCCCAGCGGCCGTAGCGCGTGAGGTAGAGGCGGATGAATTCGCCGACCGAATCCAGGTCGCGCTGGTAGGCGTGGTACTCGTTTGGCTTTTCACCCTCGGCCATGCGCGAGTGGCCAGTGCCGACCGGGTCGATGAAGACGAGGTCGCTTTCGGTGAGCAGCGTGTGCTCGTTGTCGACCAGCGCGTAGGGCGGTGGCGGCGCGTTGCCGAACTCGTCGCAGGCCACGCGCTGCGGGCCGAGGATGCCCAGGTGCAGCCAGACGCTGCTCGAACCCGGCCCGCCGTTGAAGCTGAAGGTGACAGGGCGCTGATCGGCCGCGTCGCCCTTCTTCGTTTTCAGTGTGTAGGCGGTGAAAAAGAAGCTCGCGGTCGCCTTGTCGGGCTTGGGCGGCTTGCCGTCTTTTGCGTCTCTTGCGACTTTCCCGTCACTGGCTTCGTACGTCGGCGTGTAGTCGCGCAGCACGACCGTGCCGCAAACGGCGGTGTACTCGAGCGTCTTCTTGCCGACGACGAGTTTGTGCTCGGTGGTGACGAGCCGCTCCTGCGGTTCGGCGGGCGTGACGCTGGGCGTGTCTTTGGCGTTGTCGGCAGCGGCCATGGGTGTTGTCTCGGTAGAGTTCGTAGATGAATGTTCAACGACTTTACCCGCTCGCCGGCATCGATTTCACGAGCCGGCCGACCCGCGCTAAGCCGATCACCGTGGCGCTCGGCCACCTCGACCCACATCAGCATGGCGCGGTGCGGCTTGGTCGCATCGAGGCGCACGCCGGGTTCGACGGCTTCGCGAAGTGGTTGGGCACGCCCGGCCCGTGGCTCGGCGTGTTCGACCTGCCGTTCGGCCTGCCGCGCGAGCTCGTCACCACGCTCGGCTGGCCGCTGCAATGGGCGCCGTTGATGCTGCATTACGCGGCCTTGTCGCGCGACGAGATCCGCGCCACGTTCAAAGCCTTCTGCGATGCGCGGCCGGTCGGCGGCAAGTTCGCGCACCGCGCGGCCGACGAGCCGGCGGGCTCGTCGCCGTCGATGAAGTGGGTCAACCCGCCGGTCGCGTTCATGCTGCATGCCGGCGTGCCGTTGTTGATCGATGCCGGGGTGCATTTGCCCGGCCTCCACGACGGCGACGAGGCGCGGGTCGCACTCGAAGGCTATCCCGGTTTGCTGGCGCGCGAGGTGCTCGGCCCGCGCTCGTACAAGAGCGACACCCGGGCCAAGCAGACGCCCGAGCGCCTGATCGCGCGCATCGATTTGATCGACGCGCTCGACCAGGGCCGCACGCGCCTCGGCTTGCGCCTCAAACTCACCCACGCGCAGCGCGACGACCTGATCGCCGACGCCTCCGGCGACCGGCTCGACGCCGTGCTCTGCCTGATGCAAGCCGCGTGGGCCAGCACGCGCCCGAACTACGGCCTGCCCGATGACATCGACCCGCTCGAGGGCTGGATCGTCAGCGCCTGACGATCACCTCGCCAGTGTGGCGCTGCGTCCGACACGTGGCGCGATGCCGCTCTGCTAACGTCGTTCGATATGCATTCGTTCAACCTGCTGCTGCTCGCCGCTGGGCTGCTGGTCTTCATCAGCCTGCTCGCCGGTGTGGCATCGACCCGCCTCGGTTTGCCGTTCTTGCTGGTGTTCTTGGTGGCAGGCATGGTCGTGGGTGTCGACGGCCCGATCGGCGTGCACTTCGACAACGCGCAACTGGCCGCATGGGTCGGCAATGCCGCGCTCGCGATGATCTTGCTCGAAGGCGGTATCAGCACCCGCATGCAGACGGTGCGCACCGGCTTTCGGCCGGCAGTCGCACTTGCGACGGTCGGTGTGGTGCTGACGGCCGCGATCGTCGGCGCAGTCGCAATGGCGGCGATGCACATCGACTGGCACCACGGGCTGCTGCTGGGCGCGATCGTCGGGTCGACCGACGCGGCCGCGGTGTTCTCGCTGCTGCGGCAAACCGGTGTGCGGTTGAGCGAGCGGGTCTCGGCCACGCTCGAACTCGAATCGGCGCTGAACGACCCGATGGCGGTGTTTCTCGTGCTCGCGATGATCGCGACCTTGAAGACGAATGCCGGCTTCGGAGAGATGGTGCTGCTGTTCGCGCGCCAGGCCGGCTTCGGCGTGGCGATCGGCCTCTGCGCGGGCTGGGGCGTCGCGTGGCTGCTCGGCAAACTGCCGTTGAATGTCGAGCATGGCGGGTTGCTGTCGTTGATCGTGGTCTCGGCCGGCATGGCGGTGTTCGCGGCCTGTGGGCTGGTCGAAGGCTCGGGCTTTCTCGCGATCTACCTGTTCGGCATGCGGGTGCGCGCGGGGGCCGAGAAGGCGGCGCACGCGGCGTCGTCGGCGCTCGATGGTTTCGCCTGGGGCGCGCAGGCCACGATGTTCTTGCTGCTCGGCATGTTGGTCTCGCCGCACGACTTGTTGCCCGCGCTCGTGCCGACGCTGATCGTCGCTGCGGTGCTGATGTTCGTCGCGCGGCCGTTGGCGGTGTGGCTGTGTTTGTGGCCGATGGGTTTCAACGCGCGCGAACGCATCTTCGTTGGCTGGGTCGGGTTGCGCGGCGGCGTGCCGATCGTGCTTGCGCTGTTCCCGCTGATCGACAGGGTGCCCGACAGTTACCGTTTCTTCAACGTCGCGTTCGTGGTGGTGCTGGCTTCGCTGCTGCTGCAGGGCACGACGCTGGGCTGGGTCGCGAAAAAGCTCGGCATGGTCGAGCCCCCCGCCACGCCGCCGCCCGATCAGCGTGCCGTCCAGGGTCGGCTCGCGCTCGACGCTGATTTGCCGCTCGCCGATGTGTTCGGTTTCTTTCAGCTGCCGCTGCCGGAACACGCCGGCACGAGCCTGCGCGAATGGCTCACCGACAACCTCGCGCGCGACCACGTCGAAGGCGACGGCATCGATTGGCACGGCGCGCATTTTCGGGTGCTGAGCCAGCATGAAGGTCGCATCGCGCGCGTTGGCCTCGCGCTCGCACCGAAGGCGGCTTCGGCACCGTGATCGAGGGCATCGCCGAGACGCATGGGGAGGCCTGGTTCGCGCAGCGTGGATGGAACCCGTTCCCGTTCCAGCGCGAGGTGTGGGCCGCGATGGCCGAGGGGCGCAGCGGCCTGTTGCATGCGAGCACCGGCTCGGGAAAAACCTATGCGGTGTGGTTCGGCGCGATCGCCCGCGCGGCGGCGATCGGCGTGCCGTTGCAGGGGCCGCATCCGCCGCCGCTCGGCGTGTTGTGGTTGACGCCGATGCGCGCGCTCGCCGCCGACACCACGCGCGCTCTTCAGTTGACGCTCACCGAGCTCGGCGCATGCTGGAGCCTGGGCACGCGCACCGGCGACACACCGAGCGCCGAGCGCGCGCGGCAAGACCGGCGCTTTCCGACCGTGCTCGTCACCACGCCTGAATCGTTGAGCCTGATGCTGACGCGCGAGCACGCACGCGACGAACTCGCCGGCATCCACACCGTGATCGTCGACGAGTGGCACGAGCTGATGGGCAACAAGCGCGGCGTGCAGGTGCAGCTCGCACTCTCGCGGCTCAAGCGCTGGCAGCCCGAGCTGGCGGTTTGGGGTTTGAGCGCGACGCTCGGCAACCTGCCCGAGGCGATGCAGGTGCTGCTCGGGCGGACGAAGGGGTCGGCCACCGCGGGCACCATGGTTCAAGGCCGTGTCGACAAGCAGATTCACATCGACACGCTGCTGCCCGAGAACCCCGGCCGCTTCTCGTGGGGCGGCCACCTCGGCCAGCAGATGAAGCTACCGGTGGTCGCCGAGATCGAGCGGTCGTCGGCGACGCTGGTGTTCGTCAACGTGCGCTCGCAAGCCGAGGCGTGGTATCAGCTGCTGCTCGCCGAAAAGCCCGAATGGGCCGGCGTGGTCGCGCTGCACCACGGCTCGCTCGACAAGGAGGTGCGCGAGTGGGTCGAGCTCGGTCTGAAAGAAGGGCGCTTGAAGGCCGTCGTTGCGACCTCGTCGCTCGACCTCGGGGTCGACTTTTTGCCGGTCGAGCGGGTGCTGCAGATCGGCTCGGCCAAAGGCGTGGCGCGGCTGCTGCAGCGCGCCGGCCGCAGTGGGCACGCGCCCGGCCGCGCGAGCCGCATCACGCTCGTGCCGACGAACACGCTGGAGCTGGTCGAGGCGGTCGCTGCGCGGCGCGCGGCGCAGGCCGGCCGCATCGAGCAGCGCGCCACACCCGCCAAGCCGCTCGACGTGCTGGTGCAGCACCTCGTCACCGTCGCGCTCGGCGGCGGCTTCAAGCAGGCGGCGATGCTGGCCGAAGTGCGCACCGCGCACGCGTACCGGGAGCTGACGAAGGATGAATTTCAGTGGGCGCTCGACTTCGTCGTGCAGGGCGGCGCGAGCCTGACGGCCTACCCCGAATACCACCGCGTGCAACTTGTCGACGGCGTCTACCGCGTGCCCGATCGCGGCATCGCGCGGCGGCACCGGTTGCAAATCGGCACCATCGTGTCCGACTCGGTGATGCAGGTGAAGTACCTGAGCGGTGGGCGCATTGGCGTGGTCGAAGAAGGCTTCATCGCGCGGCTGCGCGCCGGCGACTGTTTCGTGTTCGCCGGGCGCACGCTCGAGTACATCCGCACCCAGGAGATGACGGCCTACGTGAAGCGCGCCACCCAGCCCAAAGGCGTGATCACGAGCTGGGCCGGCGCGAAGATGCCGTTGTCGAACGAGCTCGCGGATTCGGTGCTCGAGGTGCTCGCCGGTGCGGGCCAAGGCGACCGAATCGACACGATGGGCGAGCCCGAACTCGAAGCTGCGCGGCCGATGCTCGA
>JANLUW010000053.1:0-8376 GCA_031363645.1 Rhizobacter sp.
AAGGCCAGATCACCAACGTCGACCTCGGCTCGGTCGGCCGCATCGAGGTCTTGCGCGGGCCGTTCTCGGCGCTGTACGGCAACTCCTCGGGCGGCGTGATCCAGGTGTTCACCGAAGAAGGCAGCGGCGCGCCGCGCCTGACCTTCGGCGCCGCTGGTGGCAGCGACGGCATGCTGCGCTACTCGGCGCAAGCCAGCGGGTCGAGTGGTGACAACGGCGCACTCGGCTACGTGGTCGGCGCCAGTCACTTCCGCACCGGCGGCTACCGCGACCAGAGCGCGGCCGAGCGCAACCTCGCCAACGCCAAGCTGACGCTGCGGCCCGAGGGCGACAGCAAGCTCACGCTGATCGCCAACAGCCTCGCGCTGCCGCAGGCGCAAGACCCGCTCGGCCTTTCGCGGCTGCAGTTTGATGCCAACCCGCGTGGGGTCGACGCTTCGGCCATCACGTTCGACACACGCAAGTCCGTGAACCAGACGCAGGGCGGCGTGGTCTATGAAAAGCGAATCGACACAGCGAACGCGATTCAGCTCTCAGGCTACCTCGGCCACCGCGGCACGCAGCAGTACCAGGCGATCCCGATCGCTACGCAAAACAACCCGCTGCACCCCGGCGGCGTGATCGTGCTGGGCCGCGACTACAAAGGCCTCGATGCACGCTGGACATTCAAGACCCAATTGCTCGACGCGCCGTTGACGCTGGTCAGCGGCGTCGCCTACGACACGCTCGACGAGCACCGCCAAGGCTTTCGCAACTTCATCGGTGCCACGCCCGGCGTGCAGGGCGCGCTGCGGCGCGACGAGAACAACAGCGTCTCGGCCTTCGACCAGTACCTGCAGGCCGCGTGGCAGCTGACACCGCAGTGGTCGGTCAACGCGGGCGTTCGCCACAGCAGCGTGCACTTCGATTCCAAAGACGCTTTCATCACCGGCGCCAACCCCGATGACAGCGGCAGCGCCCGCTATGGCGCCACGCTGCCGGTGATCGGCGTGATGTTCGCGTTGAGCGACCAGCTGCACTTTTACGCCACCGCCGGCCGCGGCTTCGAGACACCGACGCTCAACGAGCTCGCCTACCGATCAGGCGGCGGCACCGGCCTGAACTTCGGGCTCCAGTCGTCGAAAAGCACCAGCGTCGAGCTCGGCCTGAAGGCGCGGCCGACCGGTTGGGGCGAATTCACCGCGGCGGTATTCCAGACCGGCACCGAGGACGAGATCGTTACGCAGACCAACCAGTTCGGCCGTGCCACGTTTCAAAACGCTGGAGCTACGCGCCGCACCGGCGTCGAGCTCGGCTGGTCGGCAAGCTTCTACCAGCACCTGCGCGCGCAGCTCGCCGCGACCGCGCTCGACGCGACTTATCGCGACAGCTTCAATACTTGCGCGGCCATGCCTTGCACCGCGCTCACGCAAGTCACGATTCCGGGCGGCAACCGCATCCCCGGCATCGCGCGCGGTTCACTGTTCGCGGCGCTGAACTGGTCTCCACCGACCGGCGTGCGCGGTGGGCTGGAGGCGCGCTACTTGACCGGTGTGCCGGTCAACGACATCAACAACGACGCGGCGCCGCGTTACGCCGTGCTCTCGGCCAACCTCGGCTACGTCGTCAACGCCGGGCCGTGGGAGCTCGGCGGCTTCGTGCGGGGCGACAACCTGTTCGACCGCAAGTACGCCGGCTCGGTGATCGTCAACGATGGCAACGGCCGCTACTTCGAGCCCGCACCCGGCCGCACCTGGCTGGCCGGCGCCTCGGCCACGCTGAAATTCTGAGACGCGGCTGCATGGGCCTTCCGGTCGACATTCAGGGGCGCTACGGCCGCGTTGCCGCCGCGCTGCACTGGTTGATCGGCGCGGCGCTGCTGGTGCAGATCGGCTTCGGCTTCTTGCTCGACGAGATCGCGCCGCGCAACACGCCCATGCGCGGCGCGGTGATCAACCTGCACAAGTCCCTCGGCATCACGCTCGGCGTGCTGATCGTGTTGCGGCTGCTGTGGCGGCTGCGGCACCGGCCACCAGATTGGCCGGCCGCGATGGCGCCGTGGCAGCGCCGTGCGGCGCGCCTCGGCCACGGCGCGCTCTACGCGTGCATGCTGCTGATGCCGACCTCGGGCTACATCGCATCGAACTTCAGCAAGTACGGCGTGAAATTTTTCGGCATCGCCGTGCCACCCTGGGGACCCGACCTGCCTGCGGTCTACGCCGTGTTCAATGGACTGCACGTCGCGACCGCATTCGTCTTCACCGCGCTCATCATCGGCCACGTGTCGGTAGCCTGTAAGCATGCATTGATCGACCGTGACACCGTTTTCTCACGCATCTGGCCGTGGGCGAATGCGCCTGCTTCGCGCCCGCTGCGCCGCCCTTTCTGAACCTGGAAAAACCATGCACCTTCGACCCCGATTCCCGCTGCGCCGACTGCTCGTTTCGCTGGCCCTCGCCGGCACCGCCGCCACCACCACTGCGAGTGCGGCGCCGTTCGCCTACGTGCCCAACGAAGGCTCGGGCAACCTGAGCGTCATCGACACCCAGACCGACCAAGTCGTCTACGAATTTCCGGCCGGCAAAAAGCCACGCGGCACCGTGATCAGCCTCGACGGCACGCGTGCGTACGTGAGCGACCAGCCGGGCAACCGGCTCGTGATGCTCGACCTCGTCAAGCGCGAGCCCGCAGGCGCGATCGACCTCGGCGAATCGCCCGAGGGTTTGGGCATTTCGCCCGACGGGCGCTGGATCGCCGCAGCGATCGAAGAGTCGAACGAAGTGGCGTTCGTGGAGACCGCGACGAACCGCAAGGTCTTCGTCGTCAAGGTGCGCGGCAAGAACCCGGAGCACGCGGTGTTCAGCCCCGACGGCAAGCTGCTGTTCGTGAGCGCCGAAGACGGCGGCGCGGTCGACGTGATCGATTTCGGCAAACGCGCGCAGGTCGCGCAGATCGCCGTCGGCGCGCGGCCCCGCGGCATCGGCTTTTCGCCCGACAGCACGCTCGCCTATGTGGCCGCAGAAAACTCGAGCGAGCTGTTCGTGATGGACACGCGCAGCTTCGCGGTCGTCGCCAAACTGAAGGCCGGGCCACGCGCCAACGGCATCGCGGTGCACCCCGATGGCAAGCGCGTCTACGTGTCGAACGGCGGCGACGCGACCGTCTCGGTGTTCGACACCACGAGCCGCACGATCGTCGCCACGATCAGCGTCGGCCAACGCCCCTGGAACATGGCGTTGACGCCCGACGGCAAGAAGCTCTACGTCGCCTGCGGCCGCTCGGGCGCGGTCAGCGTGATCGACACCGAGCGCAATGTGAAAACCGCCGACGTGACGGTGGGCAAACTGCCTTGGGGCGTGGCGATCCGCTGACCCGCGCGGCCCCTTTCTGCCCCGCCCTGCCCGCGCCATCCGAGCCACCGTCAGGAGACCGCCCATGGACATTCGACCCGCCCGCCCCGGCCTCGACGCGCTGCCCGCGCAGCCGTTTTTCTCGACCCCGCAGCAACGCCTCGCGCTCGCCCGCCAGCGCTATTTCGAGGACGGCTTGCGGCCCTCGGGGCTGGTCAGCGAAGGTGTGATCCAGTCGTGGTCGCGCTGCGTGCAGAGCCGCCGCGACCCGGTCGAGCGCATCGCGTTCAACCCGGTCACGCCGAGCCGCGTGCACTCGGCGCTGGCACGCAGCCAGGTGCTGCTGCAGGCCGCGGCGAGCGACCTCGACCAGCTCGAACACACGCTCGCGGGCACTGCTTGCACCGCGATCCTGACCGACCCGCACGGCGTGGTCGTGCACGCGACGCGTTCGGCCGCCGACCACGGCGAAACCTTGTTGCCGCTGGCGCGCCGCATCGGCGTGAATCTCGACGAAGCGCACGTCGGCACCGGCGCGCCGGGCATCACGCTGCGCACCGGCCAGCCTTGCCTGGTGCTCGGCGGCGAGCACTTCTTCGGCCACATGCAAGTACTGCACTGCGCCGCCGCGCCGATCCGCGATGTGCACGGGCGCATCGCCGCGGTGCTCGACCTCACTTCCGAGGGCCGCACCTTCGGCTTCGACGCGGGCGCCGTGGTGGCGCTGTACGCGACCACGATCGAAAACCAGCTGCTGCGCGCGCAATCGCGCGAGCACATCGTCGTGCACCTGCAGACCACGCCGGCGCTGCTCGGCACACCGATGGAGGGCCTGGCCGGGCTCGACGCCAACGGCGGCATCGCGTGGGTCAACAACGTCGGCGCGCGCCTGCTCGGCTTGGCGCAAGGCGACACGGGGCTGCATGCCGACGAGATTTTCGGCATCACCGCGAACCGCCTCGCGCTGCTGACGCGCTCCGCGAACCCCGCGCTGCACCGCTTGCCGAACGGGCTGAACGTGTGGATCGCGGCACGCATGCAAGCGCGCGACGGCGCCGGGCCGCTGTTCCAGATGCAGATGCAGGTGCAGCCAGTTTCAGCACTCGCCGAAGCGCGTGCCGACGTGCCGACATCGACATCGGCATCGGCATCGATCGGCACACTGCGCGACAGCGACCGCCACCTGATCGTGCAGACGCTGAAGGCCTGCGACGGCAATGTCTCGAAGGCCGCGCGCCAACTCGGCGTGTCACGCGGGCTCGTCTATCGGCACCTGAATCAGGCGCAGCGCGCGCCAGGCGGCGACTGAAGCGCAGCCGATAATGCCGCATCTATGCAAGTGTTTCGCGGCTTTCACCACCCCGGCATCGCGCCCGCCTGCGCGCTCACGATCGGCAACTTCGACGGTGTGCACCGCGGCCACCAGGCGATGCTCGCGCTGCTCGTCTCCGAAGCCAAACACCGCGGCCTGCCGTCGTGCGTGATGACCTTCGAGCCGCACCCGCGCGACTATTTCGCGGCGCTGTTGCACAAGCCCGAGCTCGCGCCGGCACGCATCGCCACGCTGCGCGACAAGCTTGGCGAGCTGCACCGCTGCGGCATCGAGCAAGTGGTGGTACTGCGCTTCGACCAGGCCTTCGCCGCGCAGTCGCCGCAGGCCTTCATCGATGACGTGCTGGTGCTCGGCCTCGGCACGAAATACGTGCTGGTCGGTGACGACTTTTGCTTCGGCGCCAAGCGCGCGGGCGACTACAAGATGCTCGACGCCGCTGGCCAGCGCGCCGGCTTCGACGTGGCGCGCATGAACAGCTACGAGGTGCGCGGCTCGCGCGTTTCGAGTTCCGCGGTGCGCGAGGCGCTGGCCAAGGGCGACATGGCGCGCGCTGCCACGTTGCTCGGCCGGCCGTACAGCATCAGCGGCCACGTGGTGCACGGCAGGAAACTCGGCCGGAGCTTGGGCGCGAGCGCACCAGGCCGCGACGACGGTTATCGCACCCTGAACCTGCGCTTCAGCCACCCGAAGCCCGCTGCGCTCGGTATCTATGCGGTGCGCGTGCACGGCCTCTTCGACGACGCCAGCACGCCGCCGCTAGACGGCGTGGCCAGCCTCGGCAGGCGCCCGACCGTCGACGACAGCGGCCGCGTGCTGCTCGAAACCTATGTGCTCGACTGGCCCGCATCGCTCGGCGTCAACGGCGGCTACGGTAAACTCGTCGGTGTGGAATTGCTGCACAAACTACGCGATGAAGCCCGCTACGACGGGCTGCCGGCACTCACCGCCGCGATCGAAAAAGACGTGCTCGACACGCGCGCTTTTTTCGCCGCAAACACTGCGAGCACCGCCCGCGCCGCACACGCCGCCGACCATCGCCAGACCAGCCGCGACCGAATTATTTGACCGGCGCCTCGCCCGTCGATCCCTCGAAGCGCACCCGCGGCAAACGCGGGCTTCAAATTTGATTCGCTGACCCGCTGCGGGCACTGGATCGCACCCATCGAGCGCCACCATGCCCGCCGACAACCACACCACCGACCGCACCGACTACCGCTCCACGCTGAACCTGCCGGACACGCCCTTCCCGATGCGCGGCGACCTGCCCAAGCGCGAGCCGGGTTGGGTCAAGGAGTGGACCGATCAAGGCATCTACCAGCGCCTGCGCGATGCCCGCATCGGCAAGCCGCGCTTCGTGCTGCACGACGGCCCGCCGTATGCCAACGGCACGCTGCACGTCGGCCACGCCGCGAACAAGATCCTGAAAGACATGATCGTCAAGGCGCGCCAGCTCAAAGGCATGGACGCGCGCTACACGCCGGGCTGGGACTGCCACGGCCTGCCGATCGAGAACCAGATCGAAAAGACCTTCGGCCGCAACCTCGAGCGCGCCGACGTACAGGCCAAAAGCCGTGCGTATGCCGGCGAGCAGATCGCGCAGCAGATGGCCGACTTCAAACGCGTCGGCGTGCTCGGCGACTGGGAGCATCCGTACCGCACGATGGATTTCGGCAACGAGGCGAACGAGATCCGCGTGCTGAAGAAACTCATCGAGCGCGGCTTTGTCTACCGCGGGCTCAAGCCGGTGTATTGGTGCTTCGATTGCCACTCGTCGCTGGCCGAGTTCGAGATCGAGTACGCCGACAAGAAATCGCAAACGGTCGATGTGGGTTTTCTTGCGGCCGAGCCGGCCAAGCTCGCGGCCGCGTTCGGGTTGCCCTTTCTTTCGAAGGACGTCACGAAAGACGCGTTCGCTGTGATCTGGACCACGACCGCGTGGACCATCCCCGCGAACCAGGCGCTCAACGTCGGCCCGGCGATCGCGTATTCGCTCGTCGACACAAAGCGAGGCCTGCTCGTGCTCGCGAGCGCGCTGGTGCTCAAATGCCTCGCGCGCTACGACCTCGAAGGCACGGTGATCGCGACCACCACGGGCGCCAAGCTCGAGGGCTTGAACTTCCACCACCCGCTCGCGAAAGTCGACCCCGGCTACGACCGCCTCGCGCCGGTCTACGCGGCCGAGTACGCGACCGACGACGACGGCACCGGCATCGTCCACTCGGCGCCGGCCTACGGCATCGAAGACTTCAACTCCTGCCGCGCGCACGGCCTCGCGCTCGACGACATCCTGAACCCGGTGCAGGGCAACGGCCGCTACGAGGCGAGCCTGCCGCTGTTCGGTGGCCTCAACATATGGAAGGCCGCGCCTTTGGTCGCCGATGCATTGCGCGATGCCGGCCGCCTGTTCGCGACCTCGACGCTCACGCACAGCTACCCGCATTGCTGGCGCCACAAGACGCCGGTGATCTACCGCGCTGCGGCGCAGTGGTTCGTGCGGATGGACGAAGCCGGGCCGGGCAGCGCCGGTGTGTTCGCAACGGAGCAACCTGCCAAGACCCTGCGCCACACCGCGCTCGCGGCGATCCAGGAGACGACCTTCTACCCCGAGAACGGCAAGGCGCGCCTGCACGACATGATCGCCAACCGGCCCGACTGGTGCATCAGCCGACAGCGCAACTGGGGTGTGCCGCTGCCGTTTTTTCTGCACAAGGAAACCGGCGAGCTGCACCCCGACACGATGGCGCTGATCGACCGTGCAGCGGGCATCGTCGAGCAAGGCGGTGTCGAAGCGTGGTCGAAGCTGACCACCGCCGACGTGCTCGGTGGCGAAGCGCCCGACTACACCAAGAGCAACGACATCCTCGATGTCTGGTTCGACTCGGGCTCGACCTTCTTTCACGTGCTCAACGAGAAGTCGGGCAGTCACCCGGGTGCCACCAGCGACCGCGAAGAAGCCGACCTCTACGTCGAAGGCCACGACCAGCACCGCGGCTGGTTTCACTCGGCGCTGCTGATCGCCTGCGCGATGCACGGCCACGCGCCGTACCGCGGCCTGTTGACGCACGGCTTCACGGTCGACGGCGCGGGCCGCAAGATGAGCAAGAGCCTGGGCAACTACATGCCACTGGCCGAATCGGCACAGAAGCACGGCGGCGAGATCCTGCGCCTGTGGTGCGCCGCGACCGACTATTCGGGCGACCTCGGCATCGACGAAAAAATCCTCGCCCGCGTCGTCGATTCGTACCGCCGCATCCGCAACACGCTGCGCTTTTTGCTCGCGAATACCAGCGATTTCGACGCGACCAAAGATGCCGTGCCACTCGCCGAGATGCTCGAGATCGACCGCTGGGCGCTCGCCCGCGCGGCGCAGTTTCAGTGCGAGGTGCTCGCGCACTACGAGGTCTACGAGTTCCACCCCGTGGTCGCGAAGCTGCAAGTGTTCTGCAGCGAAGACCTCGGGGCGTTCTACCTCGACGTGCTGAAGGACCGCCTCTACACCACTGCGCCGAAAAGCCTCGCGCGCCGCTCGGCGCAGACCGCGCTGTGGCACATCACGCATGCGATGCTGCGCTGGATGGCGCCGTTCTTGAGCTTCACGGCCGAAGAGGCGTGGAAGCTCTTCGCGCCTGCGAGTTCGACGTCAGAGAAGTCGGTCTCGATCTTCACCGAGACTTACGTCGACACCGGCGCGTGGCACAGCGACGAGCTGCTCGC
>JANLUW010000132.1:0-7822 GCA_031363645.1 Rhizobacter sp.
TTGCGCCTGTTCCTCGAAGAAGCCGCCGGCGTCTCGAAGTACAAGGAACGCCGCCGCGAGACCGAGAACCGGCTCAAGGACACGCGCGAGAACCTGACCCGCGTCGACGACATCCTGCGTGAGCTCAACAGCAACCTCGACAAGCTGGAGAAGCAGGCCGAGGTCGCCTCGCAATACCGGGCTTTGCAGACCTCGGGTGAGCTGAAGCTGCATCAGTCGTGGTTCCTGATGCACTGCGATGCGGCGAGCGTGGAGGCGAGCGTCAAGACGGCCGTGGCCGAGGCGATCAACGTGTTGGAGGCGCGCACCGCCGAGTTGCGCCATGGCGAGGCCGAGCTAGAGGCCACTCGCCAGGCGCATTACGCTGCCAGCGATGAGTTGCACACGCACCAAGGCGCATTGGCCGAGGCCGCGCTCGAAGTGAGCCGGTTGGAAGAACGCATCCGCTACGTCGTCGAGGGCCGGGCGCGCGTCGAGCAGCGCTTGGTCGAGCTCACCGCGCAAAACGAACAGTGGGCGCTGCGCCAGACCGAGGCGAGCGACGAGCTCTCGGCCATCGCCGAACAGATCGCCACCGCCGACGAGCAGGGCGAGGTGCTGGCCGCGCAGGCCGAGGAGCAATCGGGCCACCTGCCGACGGCGGAAGACGCGGTGCGTGCGGCGCAGAACGCCAGCAACGCACAGCGGACCCTCGTGAGCGCGGTGCAGCAGCAAATCCAGGTGCTCGCCGCCGAGAGCCGCAACGTGGGCGACCAGAAGCGCCAGTTCAACGCGCGCCGCGACAAGCTCGCCGGCGAACGCAACCAACTCACCGCGCCCGACCTCGACCGGCTCGCTGAGCTGAACCAACAACACGCGGTGGCCGACGAAGCCTTCGACGTTGCCGATGCGCGGCTGCACGAGCTGAACGACGAGGTGCCGGCGCTCGACGAAGCGCGACGCGCGCAGCAGAACAGCGTCAACGCCAAGAGCAGCACGCAGGCCGACCTGAGCGCGCGGCTCGATGCGCTGCGCGCGTTGCAAGAGAAGGTTCAGACCGAAGGCAAGTTGAAGCCCTGGCTAGCGAAGCACGGGCTCGATTCTCTGCAAGGTTTGTGGACCCGGATCCACATCGAATCGGGCTGGGAAACCGCGCTGGAGGCCGCACTGCGCGAGCGCATGGGCGCGCTTGAAGTGGGGCGCCTGGAAACCATCAGTGCGTTCGCGAACGATGCGCCACCGGCCAAGCTGGCGTTCTTCACACTGCCTCAGGCGTCGATTGCGAACACGCATCAGACGCTCTCCAAGCTGAGCGATTTGCTGCACTTGTACGACGCCGGCCTGAAGGCGCTTCTCAACGACTGGCTGGAAGGCATCTACACCGCGGCGAACATCGACGAGGCGCTGGCCGAGCGCGCCCAGCTGACCCACGGCGACGTCATCATGACCCGCGACGGCCACGCCGTCAGCCCCTACGCCGTCGCGTTCTACGCGCCCGATTCCGAGCAGGCAGGCATGCTGGCGCGCGCACAGGAAATCGAAAACCTCGACCGCCAGTTGCGCGCGCAAGTGTTGATCGCGGAAGAAGCGCGCAGTGGCCTGGTGCGCGCTGAAGCGATGTACACCGACGCCTCGCAACGCCTGATCGGCGCACGCCGCGAGGCGGGCGAGGCGCAAACGCGCGCGCACCAGTTGCAGGTCGAGCTGCTGCGCCTGTCGCAGCTCGCCGAGGCCAGCAGCACGCGCCGCGCGCAGCTCGACGACGAGCTCGCCGAGGTCGACGCGCAACTCGAAGAACTCGCCGAACGTGGTGCGACCGGCGAAGCGCGCTTCGAGGAACTCGACATGCAGCTCGGCGTCACGCAAGAGCGTCACGCCGAGCTCGACGATGCGGTCATCGGCGCCGAACACAAGCTCACCGAGGCGCGTGAACAACTGCGTGCACTCGAACGCCAATCGCAAGAAGCGCAGTTCGCCGCGCGCTCGCTCGCCGCCCGCCGCGGTGAACTGCATCGCGGCATCGAGACCGCGACACAGCAACTCGCCGGCAACGAACAGGCGCACGTTTCGCTGCAGAAAGAACTCACGCGCCTGACCGATGCGTCGGCCCAGGCCGGCCTACAGGAAGCGCTCGCGTTGCGGCTGGAGCGCGAAGCGATTCTCGGCGCCAAGCGCAGCGAATACGACGACCTGACGATACGCTTGCGCCGCGCTGACGAGCGGCGCCTGCAGCACGAGCAAAGCCTGCAGCCGCTGCGCGACCGCATCACCAAGCTGCAGCTCGAAGAGCAGGCCGCGCAACTCGGTGGCGCGCAGTACCTCGATCAACTCGTCGCAGCGGCTGTCGACTTCGAGGCCTTGTCGGCCGGCATCGAACACAACGGCGTCAAGTTAACCGGCCTGCAAGGCCAGATCGACCGCATCAACCGCGAGATCAACGCGCTCGGCGCCGTCAACCTCGCCGCGCTCGACGAACTCACCGCATCGCGGGAGCGCAGAACCTTTCTCGATGCACAAAACGCCGATCTGGTCGAGGCGATGACGACGCTGACCGACGCGATCCACAAGATCGACCTCGAGACGCGCGACCTGCTCGCCAGCACCTTCGAGCAGGTCAACATGCATTTCGGCCGCATGTTCCCCGAGCTGTTCGGCGGTGGCAACGCCAAGCTCGTGATGACCGGCGACGAGATTCTCGATGCCGGTGTGCAGGTGATGGCACAGCCGCCCGGCAAGAAGAACAGCACGATCCACTTGCTCTCGGGTGGCGAGAAGGCGCTCACGGCGATCGCGCTCGTGTTCGCAATTTTCCAGCTCAACCCGGCGCCGTTTTGCCTCCTCGACGAAGTGGATGCGCCGCTCGACGACGCCAACACCGAGCGCTACGCCAAGCTCGTCAAGCAGATGGCGCTATCCACGCAGTTTTTGTTCATCAGCCACAACAAGATCGCGATGGAGATGGCCGAGCAACTGATCGGCGTGACGATGCAGGAGCAGGGCGTTTCGCGCATCGTCACGGTCGACATGGACGCCGCCGTCAGCTTGGCCGAAGCGGCCTGACAGCGCGTTTGCCAATGGAAAGACGATGAGCAGCACCTTGACGATCGCCCTCGCATCCCTCGGCGGCGTCGTGCTCGCCGGCGTGATCGCGCACGGCGCGTGGCAGGCGCGCAAGGCTGGGCCGAAGCGCGCCGAGGTCGCACCCGAGCGCACCGAGCTGCGCGAGCCGGTGATGGACGGCGGAGTGACGCCAGGAAGATCAACCGAGTCGGGCGAGTCCGGTGAGGCCCGCACGCTCGCCGCGCTGCACGAGCCAGCTCCCGAGCGCCGTGCGAGCCGTCGTGTGAGCCCGAAGCTCGACGCGCTGATCGACTCGATCGCCACCGTGCGCGTCGACGCGCCGGTCAGCGGCGCACACGTGATCGCGCACCTGCCGACCACGCGCCGCGCGGGCGGCAAGGCCTTCATGATCGAAGGCCTGAACAGCGAATCCGGCGAGTGGGAAGTGCCAACGCTGGGCCAGCGTTACGGTGAGTTTCAAGCCGGCGTGCAACTCGCGAACCGCACCGGCGCGTTGAACGAGATCGAGTATTCGGAGTTCGTGCAAAAGGTGCAGGCCTTCGCCGACGCAATCGGCGCGATGGCCGATTTCCCCTACATGCTCGAAGCCGTGGCTGGTGCGCGCGAGCTCGATCATTTCGCCGTGGCCCACGACGCGCAGCTCGCGGTGCACCTGCGCGCCCGCGAGGCGGCGTGGAGCGTCGGCTACATCCAGCAGCACGCGAGCCGCCACGGATTCGTGCCCGGCGTCGTGCCTGGCCGGCTCGTGTTGCCCGCCGCCGAAGACGGCGCGCCGCCGGTGCTGACGCTCACGTTCGACTCGCAGGCCGCGCTCGCCGACGATCCGAACCTCGCCGCCGTGCGCGACGTGACCCTGAGCTTCGACGTGCCGCAAACCGACCCGAAGGCTGCGCCGTTCGCGGCCTGGCAGGCGAGCGCTCAAGCACTCGCGCAGGGCATGGACGCGAGCGTCGTCGACGACCACGACCGCCAACTCGGCAGTGAGAGTTTCGCGGCCATCGGCCACGAACTCGGACAGTTGTACGCCGCGCTCGAAGGCCGTGACCTGGCGGCCGGTACGTCGGCAGCGCGTCGGCTATTCAGCTGAGGCGGTTGAAGCGGTTGCGGCCTGTCTAAACTTCGGGCCATGCCCGATAAAGCCACGATCCAAAAGGCTGCGGTGCTGCGCGAACAGTTGCAGCGCCACGCCCATCTGTACTACACGCTCGACGCGCCGCAGATTGCCGACGCCGAGTACGACGCGCTGTTTCAGGCGCTGCAGGCGCTCGAAGCCGCGCACCCCGAGCTGGTCACAGCAGATTCGCCAACGCAGCGTGTGATCGGCGCGGTGCTCGATGGCCTCGCACCCGTAAGGCACCAAGTGCCGATGCTGTCGATCCACACCGAGACCGACACCACGCCGCTCGGTGCCGAAAAATTCGATGCCCGCGTGCGCAAGGCGCTCGCGCTGGCCGAAGACGCGCCGCCGCTGGCTTACCACGCCGAGCTCAAGTTCGACGGCTTGGCGATCAACCTGCGCTACGAGCACGGTGAGCTGGTGCAAGCCTCCACGCGCGGCGACGGCGAGACCGGCGAAGACGTGACCCACACCGTGCGCATGATCGCGACCGTGCCGAAGCGGCTGCGCGGAGCGGATGCATTGAACGCCGCGGTGATCGAAGTGCGCGGTGAGGTCTTCATGCGACGCGACGATTTCGATGCGCTGAACGAACGCCAGCGCACCCTGATCGAGGCCGGCGCCAAAGGCGAAAAAACCTTCGTGAACCCGCGCAACGCCGCCGCCGGCGTGGTGCGCCAGCTCGATGCCGGCAAGGCGGCCAAGCGCCCGTTGAGCTTCTTCGCGTACGGGCTCGGTGCAGTCGAAGGTTGGGAGGTGCCCGACACGCAACACGGCCTCGGCGTCGCCTTCAAGAAAATGGGGCTGCCGGTCAACGACGACAGCGAAGTCGCGCACGGCGCCGAAGGCTTGACCGCCTACCACCAACGAATCGCCGCGCGCCGCGACGCGCTGCCGTTCGACATCGACGGCGTTGTCTACAAGCTCGACGACCGCGCGCAGCAGGCGCAGCTCGGTTTCAAGTCGCGCGAGCCGCGCTGGGCCGTCGCGCACAAGTACCCGGCGCAGGAGCAAACCACGCTGCTGCAGGACATCGACGTGCAGGTCGGCCGCACCGGCAAGCTCACGCCGGTCGCGAAGCTGCAGCCGGTATTCGTCGGCGGCACGACGGTAAGCAACGCGACGCTGCACAACCAGGACGAAATCGACCGCAAGGACGTGCGCATCGGCGACACCGTCATCGTGCGACGCGCGGGCGACGTGATTCCGGAAGTCGTCGGCGCCGTGCTGGACAAACGCCCGGCCGATGCGCAGCCGTTCGACCTGTACACGCGCCTCGGCGGCAGGTGCCCAGTCTGCGGCAGCGAGATCACGCGCGAGGAAGGCGAGGTGGATTGGCGCTGCTCGGGCGGGTTGTTTTGCGCGGCGCAGCGCAAGCAAGCGCTGCTGCACTTCGCGGGGCGGCGCGCGATGGATGTCGAAGGTCTCGGCGACAAACTCGTCGATCAGCTCGTCGATGCCGCCGTCGTGCGCACCTTGCCCGAGCTCTACAAGCTCGGCGTCGCCGAGCTCCTCGCGCTGGAGCGCATGGCCGGCAAAAGCGCGCAAAACCTGATCGACGGCTTGGAGAAAAGCAAGCAGACGACGCTGGCGCGTTTCTTGTACGCGCTCGGCATCCGGCATGTCGGCGAGACGACCGCGAAAGACCTCGCCAAACATTTCGGCCAGCTCGACCGCGTGCTCGATGCGAGCGAGGCGCAGTTGCTCGAAGTCAGCGACGTGGGCCCGATCGTGGCGCACAGCATCCACACTTTCTTCGCGCAGTCGCACAACCGGGAGGTCGTTGAACAGTTGCGCGCCTGTGGCATCGTCTGGCGCGAAAACGATGGCACGGCCGACACCTCACCCAAGCCGTTGCTGGGCCAGACCTTCGTGCTCACCGGCACCTTGCCGACACTCTCGCGCGACGACGCGAAAGACCGCATCGAAGCGGCCGGCGGCAAGGTCAGCGGCTCGGTCTCGAAAAAGACGCACTACGTCGTCGCCGGTGCCGAGGCGGGCAGCAAGTTGGAGAAGGCGACCGAACTCGGCATCACTGTGCTCGACGAGGCGGCTTTGCTGCAGATGCTGACGCGCGCCGAATGACTTCGCCACACGCGCGACGCATGGACACTTTTCGCATGAATCCTTTTGTCGACCCCGACTGGCGCGAACGTCTCGCACGCAAGCTCGACGCCCCACCACTTCGACCGCGCTTGCCGCTGACCTTGGCGCAGGCGACTGCCACGATCGGCTCGATCGAGCCCGCGCTGGCCGAACGCCTCGCTGCCGCGGGCTTGCCGCTGGTGTCCGCGGCGGCGGGTTGCGCCATCGGCGCGTCGCAAAGTGCCGCCAATGTCGACGCGAGCTTCGCGGATATCGCGCAATGGCTGCACGCAAACGGTGTCGTGAGTGGCTGGCGCAATGAGTTGCTGTCGGTCGCCGATGGCAGCGGTGCGGTCGTCGGCAAGATCGAACGTGCCGTCGTGAGGCCGCTCGGCATCGCGACACACGCGGTGCATTTGATCGTGCGCAATGCGCGTGGCGATGTGTGGGTGCAGCAGCGCGCGCTTGACAAGTCCACCGACCCGGGCTTGTGGGACACGACGATGGGCGGTTTGTCGAGTGCGGCCGAGTCGAGTGCGCAGACGTTGGAGCGCGAGACCTGGGAAGAGGCCGGCCTGCGCCTGTCGCAGTTCAGCGATGTCCGTGTCTTCGGCCACCTCACGGTGCGCCGACCGTTGGCCGAGGGCTACATGGTCGAGCACATCGAGATGGTGCAGGCGGTCGCGGCCGAGGGCGTGGCGCCGATGAACCAGGACGGCGAGGTCGAACGTTTCGAGTGCCTCGACCCCGCCACGCTCATCGAGCGGCTTCATTCCGATGCCTTCACGCTCGAAGCCGCGATGGTGCTCGTGCGCTGGCTCGACAAAACTTAGCGCTCCGCAGCAAAGACACACGCAGCCCATGCGTGATGATGCGATGCGTTCGCATTAACGATTGTGGGTTTCACGATGCCTTCCACCTTTCGTCCGGCCGCGCTGGCCGGCGCTGTTCTCGTGCTATCCACATCGAGCGCCCGGGCGCAAAGCGACGGCATCCCAACCGGCGCCGAGTCGGAGGCCAAAGCGCCGATCACCACGCTCGCGCCGGTCACCGTGCGCCCCAGCGCCGATGCCTCTGCCGGCGGGCTGAAGGCACCTTACGCGGGCGGGCAGGTGGCGCGCGGCGGGCGCGTCGGCATCCTCGGCAGCCAGGACATGATGGACACGCCGTTCAGCATCACGAGCTACACCGACGAGCTGATCCAGGACCGCCAGGCCAAGAGCGTCGGTGACATGCTGCAGAACGACCCGACGGTGCGCATGGCACGCGGGTTCGGCAACTTCCAGGAGTCGTACTTCATCCGCGGTTTCATCCTCGGCTCGGACGACGTGGCTTACAACGGCCTCTACAGATAGCTGCCGCGCCAGTACATCGCGATCGAGCTGTTCGAGCGGGTCGAGCTGGTGCGCGGCGCGACGGCTTTTTTGAACGGTGCGAGCCCAGGCGGCGACGGCATCGGCGGTGCCATAAACCTGCTGCCCATACGCGCGACCAACATTCCGCTCACGCGCGTGACAGCCGGCGCGTCGAATGGCGTCAGTTCACCGTGGCCACCGACAT
>JANLUW010000182.1:0-7706 GCA_031363645.1 Rhizobacter sp.
TTCGAAAGCTCAGCGGGTAGGCCGCGTACCAGCGCACGCACACCAGCATCACCTCCAACGGGTAGTGCAGCCGCTGGAGAACACCGCGTAGTTCTTTGATCATCGCCGTAGCCTACGCCAGCTGGTTATTGCGACAGAACCTCGACGGCTCTTTGCTTGTCATGAAGGGCTCTAGGCATGAGTACCGGTGCGAAGGTGGGAGCGAGGTTGTTGGGCGCGAGCGAATGCATCAATGCGCCGATCCGTGTGCCAGTGAGCACAGCCCCGAGGCTGGAGCTGAGCAGCGGCTCGCTGGAAGCGCTGAAGTGGCTTGCGTTGCTACTGATGACGCTCGATCACGTCAACAAACATCTGTTGCACGCCTCGGTGCCCGAGCTGTTCGCGGCTGGGCGTCTGGCACTGCCGCTGTTCGGTTTCGTGCAGGGATACAACCTGGCCCGGCCTGGTGCGCTGGCCAGCGGCGGCTACTCGCGCACAGCGCGCCGGTTGGCGATCATCGGGAGCATTGCCACCATTCCGTTCATCGCGCTCGGTGGACTCGGTTGGGGGTGGTGGCCCTTCAACATCATGGCGACGCTTCTGGTCGCCACACTTTGCGCCTGGCTGATCGAGGTTGGTGGTCCGGCGCGGCTGGTCGCGGCCGCCGCGGTCTTCATCGTCGGCGGCGCGCTCGTCGAGTTCTGGTGGCCAGGGCTCGCGGTCTGCCTGATGGCCTGGGCCTACTGTCGGCAGCCGAGCTGGTTGAGGCTGGCCCTGTGGATCGGCGCCCTCGCCTCGCTGTACGTCATCAACCGCAATCTGTGGGCGCTCGCTGCGTTGCCGCTCATCTTTGCGGCCGGACTGGTCAAGATGAATGTGCCGCGCGGCCGGCTCGGCTTCTACGTGTACTACCCAGCACACCTGGCGGCGATTTGGGCGGTGGCGCGATTGCTGTAGCAAGATTCTGTACGGCTGCTTTCGGGCAGCTCAATCGGGAACCCGGCAGGCAGGACCCGACCCGCAGCTGCCCCTCAGGCGCTCCAATTGAGAGCCGCAAAGCCGACATTCGAGAAAGTGAGAAGCATTTCGAGCTGGACTTGCGTTCATTGGCCCAACCTGCCTGCTTTGGACGGAAATCTGCGACGAGGGCACTGGCCAGACCGTGCCGTTCATGAACTGGGCTGCCAAACTCGTCGCGCGGTGAAGGCAATTCGCTTGACTACATTCCGGCAGTCTTCGGCATGGCTTGCAAATAAGCGGCAACGTCATCCATGTTCTGCGGTGTGAGCTGATGCGCGATGGTCTTCATGACGACACCCGCGGGCCTCTGGTCGCCGCGCTGGAACACAACGAGTTGCTTGACGAGGTAGTCAACGTGCTGACCAGCCAAGCGAGGCATCGTCGCATTGCCCTCAGCCTTGGCACCATGGCAGCCCGCGCAGGCCGGCAAGCTTTTGGCAGCATCGCCGGTCTCGAACAGCAATTTGCCTGCCGCAAAACGAGTAGCTTCGCCTTCAATCGGCTGGAGCGTCGGGGCCTGCGCCGCGTAGTACGCGGCGAGCCCCTTGATCTGATCGTCCGTCAGGCTGCGGCTAAGACCCCACATGTACTCGAAACCCTCGGGGTCGCTTCGGGCATGGCTCTTGAAGCCGTTGAGCTGAGCAACGAAGTAGGGCTCGACCTGGCCGGCGAGATTCGGGAAATTCGGCGACACCGCGTTGCCAGTCAATCCATGACAGGTCGAGCAAACCTGCTGCGCCAGCGCGCTGGCGGGCACGTTCGGGTTGCCGAGGTCGCGCGAGCGCTCGACGTTCGAGCATCCGAGTAGCGTCAACGCGGCAACGATCACCGCCACTCGCGCGCTTTTCCGGGATTTCATGGGCAGTCCTTCCGGTCGATGCACAGGTCAATACGCCACCCAGGCGTACACGAACAGCGAGTTGTTGTCGCTCGCATTGCGACCGAACCCGTCATAGTTGCTCGCCGCGCCGTTGAAGCGCAGATAGGCGGTGTACTGCGCGCCGATGCGCAGGTACTGGATCGGCGTCCAGAACGTCTCGAGCGTCAGGCCGCGGCTCGCTAGGCTGCCGGTTCGGTTGCCATCGACCCGTCGCGTCGACGGCGCCTGCGCCGCAGGGTCCTGTGTAATGGTCAGGCTGACCGGGTCGAGGCCCGCGGTTAGGTTGGCCGTGTTCGTGCTGCCGGTGAGGTTGAAGACTCCCAGGCTCCCGCCGTACTTCGTTCGGTAGACGTAGCTCAGCTTCGCGCGCAGCACATGATTTGTGTCAGACGGGTTCGTGAGCGGCAGCGCCGTGCCGTCCGCTCCGACGAAGGCCACCGGCTGGTTGGCGAGCGACGCCGGATAGACATGCCGATTTCTCGTGTATGCGAACTGTGCAGTGACCGCGTGCGGGTCGAGCAGGTACTGGTATTGCGCATCGACGGCCAGGTCGGTGTAGCGGTGCGTCGTCGCCGGGTCGGACGTGTCCAGCGGATCGTCGTAAACGCGCGCCACCATGCCCGAGGTGCCGATCATCAAGTTGTGCGCGCCCCACTGGCGGTCGTAGGCCAGGCGCACATACGGGTTGATGCCGCGCAGCTTGGTGTTGTCGGCGTCGGCGACCCCCGCACTCATGAACCTCGTGACGCCGCGCGAGGTTCCGTAGCCGCCCGCTTCGACATAGACGGTCTCGTTCCAGAAGGCGTAGGCGGTCAACCCGGCGATGTTGCCGCCGGCGCCGAAGCCCGGGTAGGGTGCGTTGCCGTCGACGAAGCGACTGCTGGTCGGACTCGGCACCGGGACGTACTGCATCCATGCGGCGACGGTATTCCAGGGATCGGACACCGACGGCTTGTTGTTCGCGCTGATGCCGAAAATCAGGTCATGCCGGCTGTCGATGTAGCGATCCGCATAGCGAATGTCGATGTTGTCGGCACTGCTGTGACCGTGAAAGCTGCCATTGCCATCCTGCACGGCATAAGGGTCGTACGTGATCTGCGCGAATGCACCAATGTTGTCGGTCACTTTGCCGCCGAGCAGCAGGCTCGCGGTGGCAAGAATAACCTTGCCGTCCTTCTGAAAATCGAACGCAGGGTTGTCGCTCTTGGACGTGTTGGCCACCTTGGAAAGGCTCGCCACTACCATCGCCGAGATCGGTACCGTGCGCTGCCCGGTGGTGTAGCCGGTGAGTTTGAACAGACGGCCGTAGGGTGTCAGCTCCGGCCATTGACCGCCAGCGTGACATGCCACGCAGTTCTGGCCGGTCTGACGGGCGAAGGCGGGGATTGCGTCGGCGTCGTCCGGCAAAGTGGCGAGCATGAACAGGGCGCAAATGGCCAGTCTTTGCATCGCACTAAGGATCAACGCGCACACGCGGACGACTGAGACGCTCATGACGGAACTCCCTGCTACTGGCAATGCCGACGGACGCCCTACCGTCTACGAAACCGTGTCACGGCTCGAACGCGCTGTTTGGGTCGCCCGAGTCAGGATTGACCCGAACAGTGGGCGCGTCTGTTCGCTGCCGCACAGAGCCGGACTCGGGAAAGCGCGAGGACTCTTGGAGAGATGTGGCGGCAAAGCCCGCGATTGGCCGCTTTTGGCCGAGACTTCCTGTTCGTGGTCGACGCCGGCAGCTGCCATTCGACCCAGCGCAGACTGAACGGCCGGTCTCCGAGGTGACTAACTCAAAATCGCGACCCATTTCTGACGTGTCGTTTGATGAGCGGACTTCCACCAAGCGGTCTTTGAGGAAATCGGAAATCTATACCGCGATGATTGACGCGTAAATCCAGGTCGAAGCGGTGCGTTCGAACCTGGAATCACCTCCTCCGACCTACGCGCCGCGCGCCAGATGCGCGAATAGCGGGTTCGAAGCAGTTCATTCTTGGTTCGAGGTTAGATAACTGGTAGTCGCCCAATGTCGGCCGCAAACTCCCCGTGCTGGACCTGAACGAGGCCGAAGCTGTGCTCAAGTGCCGCATCGATAACGCGGCTCGACTCCTCTTTTCGCGGCCGGGATGTCCCCGGTCACGCCGCAACGATCTTCCGCCGGCAAATCTCTGGGTTGTGACTACTGCGTCCGGATATGTCGTATTTCGTTCACCGGTAACAACGAGGAGAAAAGTGTCGCGGGCGGAAGTGAGACAGGGCCTCAGATCGGCGATGACTGCGGCGCAGTCGGCAGTGGCACTCCGGCCGGGCCGGCCGCATACGTCTGCGGCGAGACCGGAGCCTGTTGACCCACACCCGGCTTGGTGTAGTCGCACACGCCGGTACTGAACACTGCCTGCAGTCTGTTTTGCTGTGTCGGGGAGAACGTGATGCCGGTGTAGTCGCCGAAATTGACGGGCATGAGCGTGCACTTGAGGATGTTCTCGGTGCGAGCGCCGCCCGCAATCTGACGCGGCGAGGCGTGGATCGCGAGTTTCGGGTCCGCGTCGCAGGTGGCCTGAACGGTCACCTTGTTCGTGAAACCAGGGTCGCTCGACAGGTAGCAGAAGTCGAACGCCGTAGCGGGTTTCGCAGCAACAACCTGCGCCGAGGTGCGCTCGCTGTTCAGCGTGGCCTTGGGTGCGCTCGTTGCCAGGCCGGAGAGCCAGGTGTCCATCGCCAGGAACGACTGCAGGGCGAGAGGCGCCGGCGCCGTGAGCCCGGTGCCGAAACGCCACATCACCTGGTTCGCGTGGCCGCCGCCATCCTGGTCGAGCCGATCGCGTTCCGCGAAGCTGCGCCAGATGTAGTGGATGCCGACGCCGCCCCCCGAGAGCTGGCTCTCGTCGAAGCCGCGCAAGTCGATGATCGGCAGCTTAGCGAGCTGTGCGCCACTGGAGACGATGCCGCTCCTGTAGGCGATCGGCAAGGCCGCGGCGTCGGCCACCGAGCGTGTCGTCGTCAGGTTGGAATCCGTGTCGGTGCCACCGATGCGCTCATTGAGCGTGACGAATTCCTCCGCGTTGATCGACCCCGACAGCAGCGCCTTGAAGCCGTACTGCACGCCCACGTTGTCGTTGGTCTGGTTTGCTCTATTCGTGCTTGGCGCGAGCCCCCAGACGGCGACCGCGAGATCAGGGTCGCCGCAGCGCGGGCCGGTCGGGTTAATGGTTGGGTCGTAGACCTGCGAGGCTGGCAGCTTGCAATTATTTCTCGCGGTTGCTGGCACCAGATCGCCTGCCGCACTCGCGACGAACAACGGCGTGTAATTGCCCGGTTTATTGTTGTAGCCGAAAAAATTGTTCCACGAGTGGCAGCTGGTCTGGTCGATGTGGCCGTTGATGGCCGTTTTCTTGGCATCGATTTGCGCCTGAGTCACGCCTTCGCCGGTCATCAGTGCGCCCCAGGCCGGGCCGGCGTAGAAGTTGACGAGCAACACGCAATCGGCAACTTCGATGCCGGTCGTGATCGAGTCGGAATAGTCGCACTGCACCTGGATGCCGTCGAGCAGGCCCGGATAAGTCGAAGCGACGGTGTTCTGCCCGATAGAGCCGCCCGAGCAGCCGTTGCCCATCGTGTACTTGATCTCGCCGTAGTTCTTGGTGATGTACTCCTTCATCATCATCACGGTTTCGCCGGTGAGGATGCGGTTGGAGTTGTAGAGCGAGTCGGTGAGGCTGTTGTCCACGACCATCACGCCGCGCGAGAGCGCACTGTCGTCGGCCCAGTTCTGTTCGGTGCGGTACTGCAGTCGCGGCTGCCCAGTACTGGCGCCGAATGAGTAGACAACCTTGCCGGTCCACTGCGCCTGCGGTGCGTTCGCCGTCCACGGCTTGGTCGGATCGAACAGCACTGCGATGTCGTAGATACCGCGGTTCACGGTGCCGCGCTCGACGCGCACGATGTATGGCACTGCGGCAGTCGCTCCCAGTGGCGTGGTGGTCGCGACCGAGGCGGCTGGCGTGGTGCCGGCCACGTAGGGTTGCAGGCACGAATTGGCTGGTGTGACCGGGTTCGGGTTGGTGGTCGTCGGCGAGGGGTCTGGCAGCACGAAGGTGCAACCACCGTCACCAGCGGCGACACTGAGCGGCGTCAGGGTGCGGTAGAAGAGCTTGGTCTGCGCCGTGATGTTGCACTGCGCGTCAGTCGCGACCGTTGAAAGGCCGCTCGCGTTGGTTGCGGGAGTTGTCGCCGTGGCTGCGGTCGGCGTAGGCGTGGCGCAAATCCAAGGCTGCACCTGGGTGCTCAACAGCACTGGACCGCCGATAGAGTGACTGGTCAGCGTCAGGGTCGCGCCGACGAACGAGTTGTCACTGGCCGTCACGTTCAGGGCGTTGGCGCCGTTGGCGAGGCCTGTGACGAGACCAACTGTGCGTCCGTCGCTGCGGGTGGCGAATGCGCTTGTCAAGTCGGTGCTTCCGACCATTACCTTGAGCGCGGTCGCCGAGGCGCCTGTCGGCAGCTTGACTTCGACGAGTGCGGACCCACCGCTGACCATGTCGGCACGACCCGACAAGGTCTGCACGGTCATGCCGGTCAGTGGCGGTGAACTGCTGTCATCGCCCCCGCAGGCGTTGAGGAGGACTGGCAGTGCCAGGCAGACCGACCAGGCGGTCAATCGCTTCATTGCTTTCATGCTCATTGTCTCCGTTCGACGGGTTATGAATACCACCCCAAGCTCGACGCAGACATCGA
Organism: Rhizobacter sp.; assembly: GCA_031363645.1. Taxonomy (GTDB): domain Bacteria; phylum Pseudomonadota; class Gammaproteobacteria; order Burkholderiales; family Burkholderiaceae_C; genus LMDS01. Next base: position 6,608 of record JANLUW010000182.1, read on the forward strand.
GACATTGCACGTGTCCATTTATCGACGGGCATGATGCTGGGCGCCTTCACTTGCCGCAAGGCAAGGTTTTCCCTACGGACGACATATCAAAAGACGAGATCGACCAAACAAAAACTTCGTGGGGCCTGCGAGCTCGATGTGAATCGAGCAACCGGAAAGCCGCCCGTGGCCACCGACAGGAACTGGCCGGCAAGAGCCGCTAGCCGGACCGCGGCGTCGGACTGCTTGACTGCCCATACCGGTCAGCCGGGTCTGAAAGACGGGTGTGCGATGTACTGCCGCCGCTCGAACGTCGGGGGCCAGGACCGGCAATCGACCCAAACCTGCCAGCCGGGTTGCCCCCAAGCCGCCTGAGGGCGAGTCATCTCGTTTGTTGTTTCGCTTCTACTAAGCAGCCGGTCGTGACCTCACACACTCGGCCACTTGCGGTCATACCGTAGGCCAGCAAATCGTCACGGCAACGTCCGGTTTCAAAGTACAGGCGCCGTAGGCCGACTGCCGCTCGAAGGTGCTCATTCTCCAAAGCAGTCGCACACTGTCTTGCAGCGCCGGTCGGCATCCGACACAAAGCGCACGTCCGCAGTTCGGTCAGTCGAACTGGTGCTGCCGTCGATCACCTCTCCGCAGTTGACGTCGATGTCGTCTTCCTCATTGATCCACAGCGCGGTGTTGGTGGACAGCTTCAGCGACGGTGACGCCGCGAGCGCAGACGCTCGAACAACGCTCGCGCACAATCCCTGTCCATGTCGCGAGTCTTCATCAGCCACGCCAGCGCCAACAACGCGGCCGCCCTCGCGCTGGCAGGTTGGCTCGATGCCAATGGATGGAGCGACTACTTCCCCCTCGACATCGACGACAACCGCGGCATCGCCCCCGGCGAGCGCTGGATGGCGGCCTTGTCCGGTGCGGTTGAAGGCTGCGAAGCGGTGATCTTTCTCGTCTCCCCGGCGTGGCGCGACTCAAAGTTTTGCTTCGCCTAGTTCTACCAGGCGAAGAACCTCGGCAAACGCATCTTCGGCGTAATCGTCGCGCCGATTCCACTGTCGAGACTGCCCCAGCAGATGACCGCCGAGTGGCAGGTCTGCGACCTGACCGACGC
>JANLUW010000231.1:0-10777 GCA_031363645.1 Rhizobacter sp.
CGAGCCGCCGCAGCGACCTGCGCGCGCGGCCAATCGGGCCGGTCGGCGCCGCTGAAGATCACCTGCGGCGTGTAGCTGAAGCGCGCGCCGCTGGTCGCTTGCTGCTGTGCCTGGCGTTGTGTGTAGGCAGCGCTCGCGAACTGGTCTTTCCAGCCGAGCCGATCCCAGTAGTCGACGTGAAAGGCGAGGGCGACGACCGACGGATCGGCCTTCAGGCGCGACAACCACTTGTCGGCCGGCGGGCACGAGCTGCAGCCCTCGGAGGTGTACAGCTCGACGACGAGCGGGACGGTCGCAGTGCTTCGTGCGCTGCAACTCTGCGGCGCCGCAGCCCATGTCGAGAAGCCGGCGGCGGCGAGCGCAAACCCGGCCGCGAGCGGCGTCGTCGGGCGGTTAAACGGGATCATCGGGTGCTCCGGAGTTTGCTGTCATGCATGAGTCGCAGCGTTCGGATGAACCTTACGCGCCGTGCCACACTGCGCCGCCCTTGCCCACGCATCATCTCGCCATGAAACCAACTTCCTCAACTGCCGCGCTGCGCGTCGCGGTCATCGGCGGTGGGCCGGCCGGGCTGATGGCGGCCGAGGTGCTCGCAGCGGGCGGCGCGCGGGTCGACCTGTTCGATGCGATGCCCTCGGTCGGGCGCAAGTTCCTGCTCGCCGGCAAGGGTGGCTTGAACCTGACGCACAGCGAAGCGCTCGAAACTTTCCTCGACCGCTTCGGCGTGCGCCGCGCCGCACTGGAGCCGATGCTGCGTGCGTTCGGCCCGGCCGAGCTGCGGGCCTGGGCGCAGGGGCTCGGGGTCGGCACCTTCGTTGGCAGCTCGGGCCGTGTGTTCCCGACCGACCTGAAAGCCGCACCGCTGTTGCGCGCCTGGCTGCACCGGCTGCGGGCCGCGGGCGTCGTGTTTCAAATGCGGCACCGATGGAGCGGGTGGGCCAAAGGTGCGGTCGAGCGCGGCACGCTGGCGCTGCGCCTCGACGGTCCCGCAGGCGAGGTCGTGGTCGACGCCGATGCCGTCGTGCTCGCGCTCGGCGGCGCCAGCTGGGCCCGGCTGGGGTCCGACGGCGCGTGGCTGCCGTTGCTCGCCGCGCGCGGGGTCGACGTGACGCCACTGCGGCCGTCGAACTGCGGCTTCGAGGTCGGGCGCGTCACCTCCGACGAGACGCTTGTGCCGGGCTGGAGCGAGTTCTTTCGCACGCGGTTCGCGGGGCAGCCGATGAAGAACGTCGCGTTGTCGATGCGCGCGGCCGATGGCGCGGTGTTCGAGCAGGCGGGCGAGTTCGTGATCACCGAGCGCGGCGTCGAGGGCAGCCTGATCTACGAGCTCTCGGCCCCGGCGCGCGACACGGTCGCAGCGAACGGCCACGCACTCGTGCATATCGACCTGCAGCCGCAGCGCAGTGTTGAATTCGTGCGCGACGAAGTGGCGCGCCCGCACGGTTCTCGGTCGCTCTCGACGCACTTGAAGAGCCGTCTTGGGCTCGACGGCGTGAAGGCCGCGTTGCTGCACGAGCTGCTGCCGCGACAGGCGATCGCCGACCCGCAGCGCCTCGCCGCAGCGATCAAGGCCCTGCCGCTTACCTTGAGGGCCACCCGCCCGATCGACGAGGCCATCAGCAGCGCAGGCGGCGTGCGTTTCGAAGCGCTAGATGCAGCCTTGATGCTCAACGCGCTGCCCGGCGTGTTCTGCGCCGGCGAAATGCTCGATTGGGAAGCACCGACCGGCGGCTATTTGCTGACCGCATCAATGGCCAGCGGGGTGGTTGCGGCGCGCGGGCTGCTGCGCTGGCGGGCTTGCAGCGCGGCGGGATTTGCGAAAGCGTGACCCGTCGCACTTGGTTACCGCTGCACCTAGCCCGCGTCGGGCGGGAAGGTGACGCAAAGTCCATGATCGATGCCTGCACCTGGTCCAGGCTGGCCTGCATTGGAAGCACGTCACGCCTACCGAAACAACCTCGGCCGAAGGAACACGACGATGACCCACAAGAACACGATCTGCGTCTGGTACGACAAGGACGCCGAAGCCGCCGCGCGGTTCTATGCCAAGACCTTTCCCGACAGCGCGCTCGGCGCGTTTCGATACGCGCCGGGCGACTACCCCGCCGGCAAACAGGGCGAAGTGCAGACGGTGGAGTTCATCGTTTGCGGCATTCCGTTCGTCGGGCTCAATGGTGGACCGCGGTTCAAACACAGCGAAGCGTTCTCGTTCCAGATCACCACCGACGACCAGGCCGAAACTGACCGTTTGTGGAACGCCGTCGTCGGCAACGGCGGCCAAGAAAACCAATGCGGCTGGTGCAAGGACAAGTGGGGCGTGTCCTGGCAGATCACGCCGCGCGTGTTGATCGACGCGGTCACCGGCTCCGACCCGGCGGCGGCGAAGCGCGCGTTCGAGGCGATGATGCCGATGAAGAAAGATCGAAGTCGCGAAGATCGAGGCCGCGCTTCGCGACTGGGTAGACGCTTAAACACACGGCGCAACGTGCGTGGTCGAGTGCTGGGTAGCCGACGGCCGGCACACCAGCGGCAGCTACGTCCAGGGCTTCACCGTCCCGATGCCTTCGGCCGAGCGCGAGGCCTATCGCGAGATGGCCGAAGACGCTTGGGCGATGTTCAAGGGCTACGGCGCGCTGCGCATCGTCGAAGCCTGGGGCGACGATGTGTCCGATGGCAACGTCACCGACTTTCGGCGCGCCGTGAAGGTCGAACCGGACGAGAGGGTCGTCTTCTCGTTCATGGAATGGCCGTCGTGCAAAGTCTGCGCCGCTGCGCCGCTGCGCCGCGCACGGCGATCGCCGACCCCTTGCGCTTTGCCGTTGCGATCAAGGCACTGCCGTATCGATGGCCAGCGGCGCTGCGGCGGCGCGTGCCGTGTTGCAGTGTTTGCGTTGATCACGCGGGCGCGCAGCGGTCGGTGATTTCCTACGGCCGATGACGTGCAGCGCGCGACGGTTTGGAGGGCTTGTCCGACCCTGCTGCTGCAACGCGGTGCCTAATGTGGAGGCCCGATCAACGAGGATCACACCATGCGACATTCCAATAGCCATTGCAATTCGACGCGCTGCATCGTGGGCGCTGTCGTCGCGCTCTCGGCCGCATGCGCCGTCGCTGCCACGCCATCGAGCGAAGCCCAAGCCCGCTACGAGCAGGAGCGCGCGCGCTGCCTCAGCGGTCAATCGGGTCAGGCGCAAGACAGTTGCCTAAAAGAAGCAGTCAACGCGCGCGAGGCGGCCTCGAAGGGCCAGCTCGCCGACGGTGACGGCAAGCTGCGAAAGAATGCAAAGGAACGCTGCGATGTGTTGACTGGTGACGAGAAGCGCGACTGCATGTCGCGCATGAAAGGCGCTGCGAACAGCACCGAGAGCGGCAGTGTGAAGGGCGGCGGCATCATCCGCGAAACGGTGACGACCGAGCCCGCTCCCGCGGCCTCCGCTGCATCGGCGCCGTAGCGGCCGCCAACGCCCGGAGCGGGCAAAGGCCTGTGGCAAACTGCCTCGCTTCGATTCCCTGCCTGCCGCGCTCGATGCGCGCGGCCCTCCCACTTGAACAAGATTCTTCTGCCGATCGCCGCCGAACTGAAGGTTCGGCCGGCTCAGGTGAACGCAGCCGTCGAGCTGCTCGACGGTGGCGCCACCGTGCCATTCATCGCCCGCTACCGCAAGGAAGCGACCGACAACCTCGATGACATTCAGCTGCGTGAACTCGAAGCGCGCTTGTCGTACCTGCGCGAGCTCGAAGACCGCCGCGCTGCGGTACTCAAGAGCATCGACGAGCAGGGCAAGCTGACGCCTGCATTGCGTGCCGCGATCGACGCCGCACCGACCAAACAGGAGCTCGAAGACCTGTACCTGCCGTACAAGCAAAAGCGCCGCACCAAAGCCATCATCGCGCGCCAAGCGGGCATCGAGCCACTGGCCGAAAGGCTGTTTGCCGACCCGTCGTTGACCCCCTTGGAAGAAGCCGCCGCGTTCGTGAACGTCGACGCCGGTTTTGCCGATGCGCACGCGGTGCTCGACGGCGTGCGCGACATTCTTTCGGAGCGCTGGGCCGAAGACGCTGTGCTCGTGCGCAAGCTGCGCGACTGGCTGTGGGGCGAGGCGCTGTTCCAGAGCAAGCTGATGGACGGGAAAGACGGCACGCACCCCGACGCCGCGAAGTTCCGCGACTACTTCGACTACGCCGAGCCGATTCGCACCGTGCCGTCGCACCGCGCGCTCGCAGTGTTTCGCGGCCGCACGTTGGAGCTGCTCGACGCGAAGCTGGTCATCGATGAAGAGGTGGTGCCTGGCAAGCCGGTACTCGCTGAAGGCCACATCGCCGTCCACCTGAAGTGGAGCCATGCGAAGCGTGCCGCCGATGACCTGATCCGCAAGTCGATCGCGTGGACCTGGAAGGTCAAGCTCAGCCTGAGCCTGGAGCGCGACCTGTTCGCGCGCTTGCGTGAAGAGGCGGAAAAGGTGGCGATCAAGGTGTTCGCCGAGAACCTGCGCGACCTGCTGCTGGCTGCGCCCGCCGGCCCGCGCGTCGTGATGGGCCTCGACCCCGGCATTCGCACCGGCTGCAAGGTCGCGGTGGTCGACGCGACCGGCAAGGTGCTCGCCACCCACACGGTCTACCCGCTCGAGCCGCGCAAAGATTGGGAGGGTTCGCTGCACACGCTGGGTCTGCTGTGCGCCACGCATTCAGTCGACCTGATCGCGATCGGCAATGGCACCGGCAGCCGCGAGACCGACAAGCTCGCAGGCGACCTGATCACGCGCATTCAGCAGGTTGCGGCTGACACAAAGATTGAAAAAGTCGTCGTCAGCGAGGCCGGTGCGTCGGTGTATTCGGCCAGCGAATATGCGAGCAAGGAACTGCCTGATCTCGACGTGACCTTGCGCGGCGCTGTCAGCATCGCGCGGCGCTTGCAAGACCCGCTCGCCGAGCTTGTCAAGATCGACCCGAAGAGCATCGGCGTCGGCCAATACCAGCACGACGTGAACCAGAGCGAGCTGATGAAGAGCCTGGGCACGGTGATCGAGGATTGCGTGAACTCGGTCGGTGTCGACCTGAATACCGCATCCACGCCGTTGCTCTCGCGCGTGTCGGGCCTGAGCGGCACGGTCGCTGCGAGCATCGTGCGCTGGCGCGATGCGAACGGCGCGTTTCGCAGCCGCAAGCAGTTGCTCGACGTGAGCGGGCTCGGCGCCAAGACCTTCGAACAAGCTGCCGGTTTTTTGCGCATCCGCAATGGCGACAACGCGCTCGATCAATCGGGCGTGCACCCCGAAACGTATTCGCTGGTCGAGCGCATGCTGGCCTCGGTCAACAAGCCGGCGGCCGAGGTGATGGGGCGCAGCGATGTGATCCGCACCTTGCGGCCAGAGGCCTTCGCCGACGAAAAATTCGGCGCGATCACGGTCAGAGACGTGCTTTCCGAACTCGAGAAGCCGGGTCGCGATCCACGCCCGGATTTCAAGGTCGCGCGGCTCGCGGATGGCATCGAAGACATCAAGGATCTGGTCGTCGGCATGACGCTCGAAGGCACGATCAGCAACGTCGCGCAGTTCGGCGCGTTCGTCGATCTGGGGGTGCATCAAGACGGGCTGATTCACGTGAGCCAGCTCGCGAACAAGTTCGTGAGCGACGCGCGTGAGGTCGTCAAGACCGGCGTCATCGTCAAGGTCAAGGTGCTCGAGGTCGACCTCGCGCGCAAGCGGATTTCGTTGACGATGAAGCTCGATGCGAAGCCGGTTTCTCGCACCGATGCGCCAGGCGAACGCGGCGCCAACGCGTACCGCGCGCCGGCGCGCGGCGAGCGCGCAGCGGCGCCCGATCGCGCCGCTGCGGTACCGGCCGGCGCCTCGGCGATGGCCGATGCGTTTGCGCGTTTGCAAGGCAAGCGCCTGGGCTAATTGCAGGCGCGCAGCGCGGCGCAGAAATCTTGTCAATGCTTTGCATCCAGCCTTGAAAGCGGGGCGTAAGGGGCTTCAGACGCAACGGGCTCTCGCCTGAAGACGTCGAGAAAAGCCGATCGCGACCGGGCTGGCCCGAGCGATCGCCCTACGATTCCAAGCAAAGGATGACGACATGACTTCTTCCGCTCAAACCAGACCGGGCGCTGCCCGACTGCTGCCGCTGATCGCCGCGATCGGTGCCCTGTACGGCGCGACATCGCTGCCCGCGCAGGCCTCCAGCCACCGTGAGGCGCCGTTTATCACGACCGCGCCAAAAGTCGACGGCACCGACTTCTACATGTTCAACAGCTACGAGGGCGTGAGCGCGACCGGCACCGGCGGCAAGGCCGGTAACGTGACGATGATTGCCAATTACCTGCCGCTGCAAGACGCGTACGGTGGCCCGAACTACTTCTCGCTCGACCCGAACGCGTTGTACGAGATTCACGTCGACAACAACGGCGATGCCAGCGAAGACATCACGATCCAGTTCCGCTTCAAGAACACGCTGGCGAACTCGGGCAATGGCATTCAGTTGCCGATCGGCCCGGCCGGCAGCAGCAAGATGGTGTCGATCCCGCTGCGCCAGGCCGGTGGTGTGACCGGCGTGGCCGCCGATCCGCTGAGCTACAGCGAAACCTACGAAATGTTCATTGTCCGCGGTGACCGTCGCACCGGCAAGCGCGAGCAGATCAGCATCGCCGGCGGCGGCACCACGTTCACCAAGCCGATCGACTACATCGGCGAGAAGACGCTGGGCAACTCGGCGGCTTATGACGCCTATGCAAACAAGTACATCTACCCGATCACGGTGCCGGGTTGCAGTGCACCGGGCAAGGTGTTCGTCGGTCAGCGCAAGGAAGCCTTCTCGGTCAACTTGGGCGCGATTTTCGATCTGGTCAATGCGCCGGCAGCCGTCATCACGAACGAGGCTAACGCTGCTGCGCTCGGCAAGTTTGGCGATCTCGAATACAAGAACGTCACGTCGCTCGCCGTCGAGCTGCCGGCCTCGTGCCTGACGCAAGGCACCGAGAAGGTCATCGGCGCCTGGTCGACCGCGAGCCTGCCACAGGGGCGCTTGCTCAACGGTGCGCCGAAGTCGGGCCTGCAGGCGTCGGAGAAAGCCGGTGGCGCGTGGACGCAGGTCTCGCGACTGGGCATGCCGCTGGTCAACGAAGTGGTCATCGGCCTGAAGGACAAAGACAAGTTCAACGGCTCCAAGCCGAAGGACGACGCGACCAACTTCGCCGACTACGTGACCAACCCGACGCTGCCGGCACTGCTGGAAATCCTGTTCGGCACCAAGGCGCCGACGAACTTCCCGCGCACCGATCTGATGAGCGCGTTCCTGACCGGCTTGCCGACAGTGAACCGCGCGAGCAACGTGACCGACTTGTCCAACAAGCCCACGGCCCCGCTCGCGGAAATGCTCCGCCTGAACACGGGTATCGCGGCACAGCCGATCACCTCGCAGAACGCCCTGGGCGTGGCGGGTGGCGATGCAGCGGGTTTCCCGAACGGGCGTCGGTTGGGTGACGACGTGGTCGACGTGTCGTTGCGCGTCGCGATGGGTGCGCTGTGCTCGCTCACGGGCACGGCCGACGCGCTGAAGGTGGGCTGCAAGCCGGCCGATGCACCGTCGGGCACGATCCCGTTCGTCGACGGTGTGCGTGCCAACGCGACCGACTTCAAGGCCACGTTCCCGTACCTCAACACGCCGTTGCCGGGCGCGAAGAACTTTTAAGGAGCGACCATGATCAAGAAGAGCCTTCTGGTTATGTGCTGCGCGACCGTGCTGCTCGCCGCTTGCGGCGGCGGTGACAACGAGGAGACGCCTGCGGTCACGTCTCAAGTGCCCGCCGAAGCCAGCACCAGCATCTCGGGCTTCATCGGCTATTTGCAGGCCCTCGTGGTCTCGTCGGCCGACATGCTCGAGCCTGTGGATGTGAGTTCGGTGACTCCACCGAGTGACGACACGTCGTCGCCGGCGCAGGTCGACTGAGTCGATTTGGGTGGCGGGCACAATGCCCGTCACCCGATCGGAGTGCCGAATGCGAAGCTACCGACAGATGACGGCCTGGGCCTTCGCGGCTTGCGCCGTCATCGCCCATTTCGCGGCACAGGCCGCACCGATCAACCCGACCCGCGACGATGAAGTCGTCGAGGTCTTGCCGCCTGTGGTTGGTGGTCGCGCCGAAGCGCGGCGCATGCGCCAGCAACTCGCGCAGCAACCTCGCGACTCCGCGCTCGCGCTGGCGGTTGCCAAGCGATACCTCGATCAGGCTCACGAGCAGGGCGACCCGCGATTCGCCGGCATGGCGATGGCAGCAATTGCGCCTTGGCCAGACGATGCGACGGCGCCCGACGACGTGCTCTCGATGCGCGCCGGGCTGCAACAGTACCTGCACGAATTCGATGCTTCTGCCGCCAACCTGCAACGCCTGCTCGCACGCCCCGGCGCCCCACGCCCCCAAGCCTGGTTGACGCTGGCGACCGTGCGCCGTGTGCAGGGGCGCTATGCCGATTCCGACGCTGCCTGCGCTGCAGTCGCGCGCGCCGGTGCAGCGCTGCACGGTCAGGCCTGTGCAGCCGAAAACGGGGCGCTGCGCGGGCAATTCGACGCGGCACGCAATGCCTTCGCCGCGCTGCTTTCCACAGGCGCAAATCCGCCTGCAACCCAGGCTTGGCTCACCACCAGCCTGGCCGAACTCGAACAGCGCGCGGGCCGTGCCAAAGAGGCCGAAGCTGCGTTCCGCGCTGCGCTGAAACTCGATCCCGATTCGTACACGACGCTCGCGTTCGCCGACTTGCTGATCGACGAAAAGCGGCCGGCCGAAGCACTCGCGCTGTTGCAGGGCCAGGTGCGCAGCGACGCGGTGCTGCTGCGCCTGGCGATCGCGGGCAAGCAGTCCCGCGCTGCGTCGGCAACCGCCGACGTGGCCGAGATGCGCGAGCGCATCACGCTCGCAAACGCGCGGCCCGATGCCAAGATTTTTCACGGCCGAGAGCAGGCGATGTTCGCGCTCGCGGTCGATGCCGATGCTGCTGCGGCGCTCGATCTCGCGCGCGGCAATGCCGAGCACCAGCGAGAGCCGCTCGACATCCTCGTGCTGGCGCGCGCCGCGCGGGCCAGCGGGCAAGCGGGCGCGCTCGACCAGGCGCGTCGCGTCGTCGGCGAGATCGGCATCGTCGATCGCCGCACGCAGGCCACGCTGTGACACGGTCGCCGGGGTCCGGCTGGCTGCGCCAGCTCGTTGGTATCTGGCTGGTACTCGCCGCGGTCGCGGCGCAGGCGCACAAGTCGAGCGACTCCTATTTGCAAATTGACTCGACTGCCGCGGGCACGCACGTGCGCTGGGACATCGCATTGCGCGACCTCGATGTCGCGCTCGACCTCGATACGGATGAAGACGGCAAGCTGACCTGGGGAGAAGTGAAGGCGGCATGGCCGCGCATCGAGGCGTACGCGTTGCCGAGGATGTCGATTGCAGGGTGCGCGCTGCGGTCAACGGGACGGGCACTGGAGCGCCGCAACGACGGCGCGTATGCGGTGCTGATGCTGGCCTCTGATTGCGTGCCGACCGCTGCGCCGCCGATCGCGTATTCGCTGTTCCGCGAGATCGACCCGACCCACCGCGGCATCGCCAAAGTGCAAGTGGCGGGCGCGCCCGCAATTGTCGCGATGCTCGACCCAAGTCGCGTGGTTGGCGATGCCGCATCGGCGGCAGCGGCATCGCCATCGGCAGGTGTGGTCGACCGCGCGACGAGCGCCCCGACAGGTGCCTGGGCGTTTTTGCGCGAGGGCATCCACCACATCCTGACCGGCTACGACCACGTGCTGTTTCTGTTGTGCCTGTTGTTGCCGTCGGTGATGCGCCGCACGACGCAGGGTTGGGTGCCGGTCGAGAAGTTATCGCAAGCCGTGTGGCCGGTGCTCGGGATCGTCACCGCATTCACGGTGGCGCACTCGATCACGCTCGGGCTGGCGGCGATGAAGCTGATCTCGCTCGCGCCGTCGTTGATCGAACCGGCGATCGCGGTGACGATCATCCTCGCGGCGCTCGACAACGTCTGGCCGGTGTTCCCGGTGCGGCGCGTGGTCGTCGCGTTTTTCTTCGGCCTGATCCACGGCTTCGGCTTCGCCGGCGTGCTGAGTGAATTGAACCTGCCGACCGGCGAATTCGTGCGCGCCTTGCTCACGTTCAACGTCGGGCTGGAGCTCGGGCAGTTGTTCATCGTCGCCGTGGTGACAGCCGTGCTCTTTTCGCTTCGCGGCTGGCGGGGATACCGCGTGTGGGTGATCCGCGGCGGCTCGCTGCTCGCGATGGCGATCGGCGCACTGTGGCTGATCGAACGCACGGCGAATGTGTCGCTGATGCCGTTCTGAGCTGTCGGTTAAACTGTGTCGTAAATAACAAGAGCGAGAAAGACACGCCGGTTTTGGCACCGCGAACTACCACCTTCCCGAAGAAGGTCTAGTCGAACGCGCGTCTCGATCTGAGTTTTCATTCCCTTCTCGAACAAGGCGCGGCTCAGTCCGCGCCTTTTGCTTTCTGGAGTTTTGCCGATGATCTCGATTCAATTGCCCGACGGCTCAACGCGTGAATACCCCGGCCCGGTGACGGTGGCCGACGTGGCCGCATCGATCGGCACTGGCTTAGCCAAGGCCGCGCTCGCTGGCCGCGTGGGGCTGGGCGCGACAGCCATGGTCGTCGACACCAGCTACCTGATCGAACACGACTCTGTGCTCGCCATCATTACCGACAAAGACCCGGCCGGCCTCGACGTGATTCGTCATTCGGCGGCGCACTTGCTCGCCTACGCGGTCAAAGATT
>JANLUW010000261.1:0-8956 GCA_031363645.1 Rhizobacter sp.
GCGACCGTGTACGCGAACGCCCGGCCGGCCTGCAGCACCGTGTACATGTCGGCGACCTTGCCCTGGATCAACTGGAACTCGCCGATGCTCTGGCCGAACTGCTTGCGGTCGTGGATGTACGGGATCACGTTGTCCATCACCGATTGCATGATGCCGAGCGGCCCGCCGGTGAGCACGGCGCGCTCGTAGTCGAGCCCGCTCATCAGCACGCGCGCGCCACCGTTCAACGCACCGAGCACGTTCCCGGCCGGCACCTCGACGTTGCTGAACACGAGCTCGCCGGTGTGGCTGCCGCGCATGCCGAGTTTGTCGAGCTTTTGTGCGACGCTGAAGCCGGGCATGCCCTTCTCGATCAGGAACGCGGTGACACCGCGCGCGCCAAGCTCGGGTTCGGTCTTGGCGTAGACGACCAGCGTGTCGGCATCGGGCCCATTGGTGATCCACATCTTCGTGCCGTTGAGCAGGTAGTGGTCGCCCGCCGTTCCCTCTACCAGTTCGGCCTTCAACTTCATGCTGATGACATCGGAGCCGGCACCCGGCTCGCTCATCGCGAGCGCACCCACATGCTCGCCGCTGATCAACTTGGGCAAGTACTTCGCGCGCTGCGCCGGGCTGCCGTTGCGCGCGATCTGGTTCACGCACAGGTTCGAGTGCGCGCCGTAGCTCAGACCGACCGACGCACTCGCGCGGCTGATTTCTTCCATCGCGATCATGTGCGCGAGGTAGCCCATGTCGGCGCCACCGTACGCCTCGCTGACGGTGATGCCGAGCACGCCGATCGCGCCCATCTTCTGCCACAGGTCCATAGGGAACTGGTCTGTGCGGTCGATCTCGGCAGCACGCGGCGCGATCTCGGCTTGCGCGAATTCGCGCACCGCATCGCGCAGCGCGTCGACATCGTCGCCGAGCTGAAAATCGAGGCCGGGCAGGTTGTTCATCGATGGCACTCCGTCAGGCGGTGTCGCGAGTCGCCTCGAACAGGAACCAGGCGCGGCGCTCGGCCTCGTCGATCCAGTTCTCGAGCAGGCTGGTGGTGACGACATCGTTCTGCTCGTCGGTCAGTGCGTGGGCCTCGCGCATGCGCACCACGAGGTCGCGGTTGTCGTTGCGCAGCTCGGCCAGCATGCTTTTCGGCTCGACGAAATCGGCGTCGTTGTCGAGCACGCGTGAGAGCCGGGCGATGTGGCCGATCGAGCGCAACGTGGTGCCGCCGATCTTGCGCACGCGCTCGGCCAGGTCGTCACTGATGGCATAGATCTGGTCGGCCTGCTCGTCGAGCATCAGGTGGTAATCACGAAAGTGCGGGCCGCTCATGTGCCAGTGGAAGTTCTTCGTCTTGAGGTAGAGCGCGAAGATGTCGGCGAGCAGCGCGTTGAGCGAGCCGGTGACTTCGATCGTCGCGGTCGAGCTCAGATCGGTCGGCGTGTTGAGTGGCGCCATGCGACGGGTCTTTGCGGTCGGCGCATCGGCTTTCGCCTTCGTCTTTGTCTTGGCCATGTGAACCTCGTTGGTGGTAATTGACAAACAGCTTACTCGCGTGCAGCCTTCTTCGTGCCGACGCGGGCGAGTAGCCGCCGCGCTTCCTTTTCATGTGCGCGCACCTCGTCGAGCGTGGCGTGCAGGTCGGCCATTTGCTGCTCGAGCTGCGCACGGTGCGCACCGAGCACGACCAAGTATTTCTTCAGCTGCGGCTGGGTGTCGCGCGGCGACTCGTACATGTCGACCAGCTCCTTGACCTCGGCCAGCGTCAGGCCGAGGCGCTTGCCGCGCAGCGTGAGCTTGAGCCGAGTGCGGTCGCGCTGGGTGTAGACGCGGTTGCGGCCGGTGCGCTGCGGCGCGATCAGCCCGCAGTCTTCGTAGAAACGGATCGCGCGGGTCGTGAGGTCGAACTCGAGGGCGAGTTCACCGATCGTGAAGGTGTTGACGGTGGCGGTAGACATCTGGGTTACAGCGGCGCCGAGTGATGCGGCCTACACTGGCCTCGATTGACGTTTACGTAAAGTGCGTAAAGCGAACAAAGTGTAATAGGGGAACCCGATGAAGCCGATGAACGCGCAAGAAATGCTGTTGGCCTACCCGTTCGGCGCAGCGCTGCCCGAGATCGGCACGACGATCGAAGTCGCACCGGGCGTTCGGTGGTTGCGCATGCTGCTGCCGTTCCAGCTCGACCACATCAATTTGTGGCTGCTGCGCGACCGAATTGAAGGGCAGGACGGCTGGACCCTCGTCGACTGCGGCATCGCCAACGACGCGACACGCGCCGCCTGGGAATCGATCTTCGCGAACGAACTGCAAGGCCTGCCGGTGCTGCGCGTGATCGTCACCCACATGCACCCCGATCACATCGGGCTGGCGCATTGGCTTACCGAGAAGTGGGACGTTCGCTTGTGGATCAGCGCGAACGACTACAACACCGCGCGCATGGCGGTCAGCGGCATCGCGTCGATCGGCGGCGAGGCGACCGCGCTTTTCATGGCGAGCCACGGCCTCACCGACGAAGAATCGCAGGCCAAGATCAAAGCGCGCACGAACTACTACGCGAACATGGTGCCGCAACTGCCGTCGGCGTACCGCCGCCTGCTCGATGGCGACGTGCTCTCGATCGGCGGGCGCGACTGGCGCTGCCACGTCGGCTACGGGCATGCGCCGGAGCACATGTCGCTGCACTGTGAGCAGCTCGACGTTTTGATCAGCGGCGACATGGTGTTGCCGCGCATCTCGACCAATGTCAGCGTGCAAGAAGGTGAGCCCGAAGCGAACCCGCTGATGCTCTACCTCGCCTCGATCGTGCGCAGCAAGGCGTTGCCCGAAGACACGCTGGTGCTGCCCTCGCACGGCCGGCCGTTCCGCGGGTTGCACACACGCGTCGACCAGCTCGTCGCACACCACGACGAGCGCTTCGCCGATGTGCTCAAAGCCTGCGCCGAGGCGCCGCAGCACGCCGCCGATTTGTTGATGGTGCTGTTTCGCCGCCAGCTCGACCTGCACCAGACGACCTTCGCGATGGGCGAATCGGTCGCGCACCTGAACGCGCTGTGGCTCGCGGGCAAGCTGACACGTCGGCTCGACGCCGACGGGATCTACCGCTTCACGACCGCCTGAGCGCGATCAGGGCGGCGCGCCGGTGTGGCGCCGCGCAGCCCAGTACGTCGCGCCCTCGGGCCCGTAGCGTTCGGCGTGCGGCTCCGCGTGCGCGAGCTCGAAGGTGTCGCCCGGCCGCAGGTGCTGAGTTGCGTCGCCGACGGTCAGCCACATCTCGCCGTGCACCACCAGCGCCCGCACGCTGAACGGGTGCGTGTGCTGGTCGACGACCTGCCCGGCGACCCACTGGCGCGATGCGACTTCGTCGAAGCCCTGCGCCAGCGCCTCGGCCTCGAATGCATCGAAGGTGATGTTTGTCATGGCGGTTTCCTGTTCGCGCATTCCGCGGCTTGCTTCGTTTAGGCCGGCTGCTGGATCACGCGTCAACGCACCGGCACACCCGGCAATACGCACAGCATCTCGTACAGCAGGTTGGCGCCGAGCAGCGCCGTGTTGCCCGACGGATCGTAGGGCGGCGCGACCTCGACCAGATCGCCGCCGACCACGTTCAGCCCGCGGCAACCGCGGATGACCTCGAGCCCTTGCGGCACGCTCAGGCCACCGATCTCCGGCGTGCCGGTGCCGCCGGCGAAGGACGGGTCGAGCCCGTCGATGTCGAAGCTGATGTAGACCGGCGTCAATGGGCCGATGCGCTCCCGCACCTGCGCCATCACGGGCGCCAGCGACTGGTACCAGACCTCGTGTGCGGGCACGATCGTGAAGCCCTGGCGGCGCGGCCAGTCGAAGTCGTCGGCAGCGTAGCCGGTGCCGCGCAGGCCGATCTGCCAGACCTTGTCGCATTGCAGCAGCCCTTCTTCGACAGCACGGCGGAACGGCGTGCCATGCGCGATGGGTTCGCCGAACATCTCGTCATTCACGTCGGCGTGTGCGTCGACATGCACCAGCGCGACCGGACCGTGGCGCTTGAAGAGCGAGCGCAGGATCGGCAGCGCGATCGTGTGGTCGCCACCCATCGTGAGCGGTTTGCAGTTCGCCGCCAGTACCTCGTCGTAAAACGCCGTGATGGTGTCCATCGACTTCGCGATCGAGTAGGTGTTGACCGGCACGTCGCCCAGGTCGGCGACCTGCAGCGCATCGAACGGCGCAGCGCCTGTCGCCATGTTGTAGGGCCGTAGCAGCGCCGACTCGGCGCGGATCTGGCGCGGCCCGAAGCGCGCGCCGGCGCGGTTGGAAGTGCCGATGTCGAGCGGCACGCCGATGAAGGCGGCGTCGAGGCCGACCGGTGACGTGGCGGCCGGCAGCCGCATCATCGTGCCGGGGCCGGCGAAGCGCGGCATCGCGTTGCCGCTCAGGGGTTGGTTCTTCGTACTCATCGCCTCTTTCTCGTTTCTGCAGTGTCAACGCCGCCGCCCACGCAACCATTCGAGCGCCAGCAGCAGGCTGGTCGTGAACAGGATCAGCAGCGTCGCGACCGCGGCGATCGTCGGCGAGATGTTCTCGCGGATGCCGTTGAACATCTGGCGCGGCAGCGTCATCTGCTCCGGGCCGGCGAGGAACAGCGCGACGACCACCTCGTCGAACGAGGTCGCGAACGCGAACAGCGCGCCCGAGATCACACCCGGCGCGATCACCGGCAGCGTGACGCGGAAGAAGGTTTCGAGCGGGCTCGCGCCCAGGCCGAGGCTGGCGCGCACCAGGTTGTGGTTAAAACCTTGTAGCGTGGCGAGCACGGTGGTGAGCACGAACGGCGCTCCCAACGCTGCGTGCACGAGGATCAGCGCGGTGTAGGTGTCGCCCAGGCCGATGTTCGCGAAGAAGAGATACGTGCCGACGCCGACGACGACGATCGGCACGACCATCGGCGCGATCAATACGCTCATCAGCAGCCCCTTGAAGCGAAACTGCGTGCGCGCGAGGCCGACCGCTGCCATCGTGCCGAGCACGGTCGCGATCAGCGTGGCCAGCGGCGCGACGATGAAGCTGTTCTTCGCGGCACGTGCCCACTCGGCCGACGAGAACAGGTTGTAATACCACTTCAGCGACCAGGCCGGGATCGGGTAGACGAGGAACGAGCTGTCGCTGAACGACAGCGGGATGATCACCAGAATCGGCAGCAGCAGGAAACCCAGCACGCCGATGCAGGTGGCACGCAGCGCGTACCAGCCGAGCTTGTCGAGCAAAGTGGCATACGCGGGAAACGTCGGCAGCAACCTGGTCAGCGATGTCATCCCAGGCTCAGCTCAGAGTTGGTAACGCGACGATAGATGCCATAGAGCACCAGCGTCGCGGCGAGCAACAGCGCGCCAAGCGCACACGCCATGCCCCAGTTCACGGTCACGTTGGTGTACTGCGCGATGTAGTAGCTCAGCATCTGGTCGTCCGGCCCGCCGAGCAGCGCGGGCGTGACGTAGTAGCCGATGCTCAGGATGAACACCAGCAGCGCGCCGGCGCCGATGCCGGCGTAGGTCTGCGGCACGTAGACGCGGAAGAACGCGGCCAGCGGCGGGCTGCCGAGCGAGACCGCCGCACGCAGGTAGGTGGGCGGCACGCTCTGCATCACGCTGTACAACGGCAGGATCATGAACGGCAGCAGGATGTGCACCATCGCGATCACGACGCCCGTGCGGTTGAACAGCAAAGCGAGCGGCTGGGAGATGACGTGCAGGTCTTGCAGCGCGTGGTTCACGAGGCCCTCGGACTGCAGCAGCACGATCCACGCGGCGACGCGCACGAGGATCGAAGTCCAGAACGGCACCAGCACCAAAATCATCAGCACGTTGGCCTGGCGCGCGCTCAGCGTCGTCAGCCAGTACGCGAGCGGGTACGCCAGCAGCAGGCACCACAGCGTGACGACGAGGCTGATCTCGAACGTGCGCACGAGGATGCGACCGAATGCGCGCTGCCCGGGCTCGACGCGTTCGATCGCGCCTTTGGCATCGCGCCGCAGATCGACCGAGGTGAGCAGGTAGTCGGGCGTCCAGCGCGAGCCGTTCTTCGCGATCGCCTGCCAGTAAGTCGACTCGCCCCAGCGCGCGTCGAATGCGAGCAGCGCGGTCTTCACGTCGGCGGCCGAACTCGTCGGTGTGGCCTGCTGCAGCGGCAGCGCCTTGTAGGTTGACATCACCAGCGAGCGTGCACCGGGCATCTCGCTGTTCAGGCGCCGGGCGAGTGCACCGGCATCGGCGCTGTCGGGCAGGTTGGCGAGGTCTCGTGTCAACGACGCGTAAGCCTCGGCGGGCGGCGTGCCTTCACGATTCCAGCCCTGCAACGCTGCGGCCGTGCGTGGCAGCGCGTTCGCGACTTCGGGGTTCTCGATCGCGCGCTTGAGCAGCACGGCGATCGGCACCAGAAAGGTCAGCGCCAGGAACAGCAGCAGCGGCAGCGTCAGCGAGAAGGCGCGCAGCTTGCGCTGCTTTTCGGTGCGCGCCAGCGACTGGCGCAGCGCACGCGGGTCGCCGACGGCTGCCGCTGCTGCGGCTGCATTCATTACTGGGCTGCCCAGGACGCGAAGCGCTTCTCCAGCTGCTCGCCTTGATCGGCCCAGAACTTCAGGTCGAACTGCAGTGCGTCGCCCGAGTTGGCGGGCGAAGTCGGCAGGTTGCCCAGCACCTTGGCGTCGAGCTTGGCCAGCGCCTTGGTGTTGGTCGGGCCGTAGGCGATGTTCTTCGCGTACTCGGCTTGCGCGTCGGCCGTGCTGGCGAACGCGATGAACTTCAACGCCGCATCTTTGTTCGGCGAGCCCTTCGGGATGACCCAGTAGTCGAGGTCGTAGATGCCGCCGGTCCAGCTGATCTTGAGGTTCTTGCCTTCGCGGTTGGCCGCGTCGATGCGGCCGTTGTAGACGGTGCTGATGCTCACGTCACCGGCGACGAGGAACTGCGGTGGCTGCGCGCCGGCTTCCCACCACTGGATGCTGGGCTTGAGCTCGGTCAGCTTCTTGAACGCGCGCTCGGCGCCGGCTGAAGTGGCGAGCACCTTGTAGACGTCGGCCGACTTCACGCCGTCGGCCATCAGCGCGAACTCGAGGTTGTAGCGCGCGCCCTTGCGCATGCCGCGCTTGCCGGCGAACTTCTTGGTGTCGAAGAAATCGGCCCAGGTCTTCGGGCCCTCTTTGAGCTTGTCGGCGTTGTAGGCCATCACGGTGGACCACACGAAGATGCCGACGCCGCACTCGGTCACGGCGGCGGGCAGAAAGTCGGCCTTGCCGCCGATCTTCGAATAGTCGATCTTCTCGAACAGGCCTTCGTCGCAGCCGCGCGCCACGTCGGGCGACTCGACCTCGACCACGTCCCAGGTCACCTTCTTGGTCTCGACCATGGCCTTGATTTTGGCCTGCTCGCCGTTGTATTCGACCGCGATGACTTTGGTGCCGGCCTTCTCGAACGGGTCGTAGTAGGCCTTCTTCTGCGCGCTCGCGTTCGCGCCACCGAAGTTGATGACGGTGATCTGCTGCGCCATCACGGGCAACGAAAAACCGGCAACGATGACCGCGGTCAAGAGGCTCTTTTTCATGGTGTGACGTGCTCCAAGGCAGGGGTGGGGAAATCGAAAGCTCAGGCGTAGATTCTTGTCAGGTCGGGCGGGAACTCGAGCCAGACGCGGTCGCCGACCGCCGGCACGCCGGGCGCCGACAACGGCAGCTTCACGGTCGAGTCGGCCTGGCCTTCACCCACGCTGCACAGCAGCCGCAAGTGGTCGCCGAAATAGATCACGCTGGCCACGCGCGCCTGCAGCACGTTGCTGCGATCGCCGGGCGCCTGCGCGTGCAGCACGATGCGTTCGGGGCGAATGCCGGCCTGCACCGCCGCACCCACCGCCGCGCCGTTGACGTTGACGCCGGTCAGCACGCAGCCGTCGGTCAGCACGATGCCGCAGCGCTCTTCATCGGAAGCCCGCACCGTGCCGTTGAGCATCGTGCTGTCGCCGATGAAGCCGGCGACGAAGCGGTTGGCCGGTGTCTCGTACATGCGGTCGACGACATCGATCTGCTGGATCGCACCGTCGTTGAAGACCGCGACGCGGTCCGACATCGTCAGCGCCTCGCTCTGGTCGTGCGTGACATAGACGAAGGTCACGCCGAGCTGTCGGTGCAGCTCCTTGAGCTCGATCTGCATGTGCTCGCGCAGCTGCTTGTCGAGCGCGCCGAGCGGCTCGTCCATCAGCACCAGCTGCGGCTCGAACACGAGCGCGCGGGCGAGCGCCACACGCTGCTGCTGGCCGCCCGAGAGCTGCGCCGGGTAGCGCCCGGTCATGCCGCGCAACTGCACCATCTCGAGCGCCCTGGCGACGCGCGTGGCTTGCTGGTCCTTGCCCACCTTGCGCACCGTCAGCGGATACGCCACGTTCTCGGCGACCGTGAGGTGCGGGAACAGCGCGTAGTTCTGAAACACCATGCCGAAGTTGCGCTTGTGCGGCGGCGTGCGGGTGATCGGCTTGCCGTCGAGCAGCACCTCTCCGGCGGTCGGCGACTCGAAGCCGGCCAGCATCATCAGCGTCGTCGTCTTGCCCGAGCCCGATGGCCCGAGCAGCGTCAGGAACTCGCCGCGGCGAATGTCGAGGTCGAGCTGGCGCACGACGAGCTGCACGCCGTCGTAGGTTTTTTGCACGCCGACGAAGCGCACCAGCGGCTCGGTGCTGTCGGGCACCTGGCGCGGCCGCGCGCCGGGCGCGGCGACGACGGGATCGGCTCGAGCCATGGCGCGGTCGATGTCAGTCAGCGGCGCTGGTGCAGGCGGCCAGGCTCTCGGCCAGGATCGCCATGCCTTCATCCAGCAGCGCATCGGCCGCGGTGAGCGGCACAAGGATGCGGATCACATTGGCCGAGGTGCCGCACGACAGCAGGATCAGCCCGCGCCGGGCCGCCTCGGCGACGATGCGTTTGGTGAGGTCGGCGTCGGGTTGCTTCACGTCGCCG
>JANLUW010000269.1:0-1520 GCA_031363645.1 Rhizobacter sp.
CGATACCAACGGCGCCGTGCTTGGGCACATCCGGGCCGATGGGTTCTTCTGATCGCTGAATGGCAGCAGGCCGGTCGGTCGAGTTGCATGACCTGGAAGAGTCGGCGCGCCTAAATTGCGCAGGACCAGCAACACAGAACGCATGCGCATGTCGCACTGCTAAGCTGTATCTCAATGCGCGTAGATACAGATGATTCCATGAGCCTGCAAATCGCCAAATGAGGCGCGCCGCAGCCCTGGCCCTTGATGAGTCGACTGGCTTGCCTGCCGGAGATGCCTTGCATTTGGTTTGTGCCGAGCAAGCGGGTGCGAAAAGTATCGCAACGCCGGACGCGGCACTCGGCCGCAACGCGCAGTGGCTCAAGATCAAGCCGGTGGTGTTTTTGTGAGTGAACCTCGGGGTAATGTCGTCGCGCGTCGGGGTATCGGCCTAGCGCCGGGGAGCAAGGTTTGATGCACGCATCGCCGCGATCGACGAGTGCCGATGCCATGGGGTGGGCCGTGTCGGCCAGCTTGGCCATCAGCGTCCCGATGCTGTTGGCCTTCAACCTGCCACCGTCGTCCACCTTCCTCAACCAGGCCGCCGCGCTGATCGGCTGGGGCGCGTGGTTGCTGCTGCTGGCGGGTGCGCAATCGCCCGGGCGCGCGCTGCGTTCCGGCGGGCTGACTGCCTTGCAGGCAGCGCTCGCGTTGCTGCTCGCCGCCGCGCTCGTGTCGCCGCTCTGGGCCGATTTGCCGTGGTCGCTGTCGCTCTCGTCCGCCGCACTCATCGGTGCGGCTGCGCTCGCCGCGCAAACGGCGGCGAGCGTGTCGCGCGGGGGTTCGGCACTCCCCGCTTTTCGCGCGTTTTGCATCGGCATGGTCGTGGCCGGCGTGCTCAGCAGCGTCGTCGGCATCGTCCAGGTTTTCATCCCTGCGTTGGCCGACGGCAACCTGATCGCGCGCAGCTACATCGAGGGCCGCGCGGTCGGCAACATGCGGCAGCCGAACCACCTCAGCAGCCTGTTGCTGTGGGCGATCGTCGCGGCGGTGTGGCTCGGCGAGGCGCGCGTGGTCAAGCGCTGGGGCAGCACGCTGCTGGCGCTGCTGTTCGTCTTCGTCGTCGTGCTCAGTGCCTCGCGCACCGGCGCGTTGAGCATGGGCTTGCTGATGGCGTGGGGCGTGCTCGACAAGCGGCTCTCGCGCCATGCGCGGTGGTTGCTGGTGCTCGCGCCACTGGCCTACGCCGCGTTTTGGTACGGCACCGGCGTGTGGGCCGATGCCACGCAACACGTCTTCGGCGGTGAAACGCGGTTCAGCGGCAAGGGCGACATTTCGAGCTCGCGCTACGGCATCTGGGCCAACACGCTCGCGCTGATCCGCATGCACCCGTGGACAGGCGTCGGCTTCGGCGAATTCAATTTCGCGTGGACGCTCACGCGGTTCCCCGGCCGCCCGGTGGCGTTCTTCGACCACACGCACAACATCGTGCTGCAGTATTTGGTCGAGCTCGGCATCCCGCTCGGTCTGCTGGTGACCGG
>JANLUW010000278.1:0-3159 GCA_031363645.1 Rhizobacter sp.
GACCCCCTGACCCCCTGAACCCAGGAACCCGATGCTGAATCAACTCCAAGCCTGGCTCGGCCCGAACGCGAAGGCGATGCGTTCGATGATGGCGCCGCTGGTGGTCGTGATGATCCTGGCGATGATGGTGCTGCCGCTGCCACCGTTCGCGCTCGACCTGCTGTTCACCTTCAACATCGCGATGGCGTTGATGGTGATGATGGTCGCGGCGTACATGGTCAAGCCGCTCGACTTCGCGGCGTTCCCTTCGGTGATCCTGCTGACCACTTTGCTGCGGCTTTCGCTGAACGTCGCATCGACCCGCGTCGTGCTGCTCGAAGGCCACACCGGCGCCGGCGCGGCGGGTGCGGTGATCGAGTCGTTCGGCCACTTTCTGATCGGCGGCAACTTCGCGGTCGGCTTAATCGTGTTCGCAATCCTGGTCGTGATCAACTTCATCGTCGTCACCAAAGGCGCAGAGCGCATCGCCGAGGTCGGTGCGCGCTTCACGCTCGATGCGATGCCGGGCAAGCAAATGGCGATCGACGCCGACTTGAATGCCGGCCTGATCGACGACAAAGAGGCCAAGCGCCGCCGCTCCGAGGTGGGTGACGAAGCCGAGTTCTACGGCTCGATGGACGGTGCCAGCAAGTACGTGCGCGGCGATGCGATGGCCGGCCTCTTGATCCTTTTCATCAACATCATCGGCGGCTTCGTGATCGGTGTGGCGCAGCACGACCTCACGGCGGCGCAGGCGGCCAACAGCTACATCTTGCTGGCGGTCGGCGACGCATTGGTCGCGCAGATTCCGGCGCTGCTGATTTCTGTCGCGGCAGCGATGGTGGTCTCGCGCGTCGGCAAGGGCGAAGACGTGGGCAGCCAGATCGCGCGCCAAGTGTTCAACTCGCCGCGCGCGCTCGCCATCACGGCTGGCGTGATCGCGGCGCTCGGCGTGATCCCGGGCATGCCGAACCTCGTGTTTTTGTCGCTCGCCTCGGCCTTCGGCTACGCGGCCTGGTGGATGAACCGGCGCGACAAGCTGGCCGCACAAATCCCGCCGCCGCGCCCGGCAGAGGCCGCGCAAGCGAACCCCGAAGCGACCTGGGACGACCTGATGCCGGTCGACACGCTCGGCCTCGAAGTCGGCTACCGGCTGATCGCACTCGTCGACAAGGCGCGCCAAGGTGACCTGCTCGGCCGCATCAAGGGCGTGCGCAAGAAGTTCGCGCAAGACGTCGGTTTTTTGCCGCCGCCGGTGCACATCCGCGACAACCTCGAGCTCAAGCCGAGCGCGTACCGGCTGACCCTGCGCGGCGCGGTCGTCGGCGAAGGCGAGGCTTACCCCGGCATGCTGCTGGCGATCAACCCCGGCGGCGCGACCACGCAGCTCATCGGAACCGCGACCACCGACCCCGCGTTCGGCCTGCCAGCGGTGTGGATCGAGGAGCGCCAGCGCGAGTCGGCGCAGATGGCGGGCTTTACGGTCGTTGATTGCTCGACTGTCATCGCGACCCATCTTTCACACTTGATGCAAATGCACGCGGCCAAGTTGTTGGGTCGTGTCGAGACCCAGCAGCTCGTCGAGCACGTGACCAAGCTGGCCCCGAAACTGATCGAAGACGTGGTCCCGAAAATGGTTGGCATCGCCGCACTGCAAAAGGTTCTGCAGCTTCTGCTCGAAGAAGGCGTGCACATCCGCGACATGCGCTCGATCGTCGAGAGCCTGGCCGAAACCGCCGCCACCGTGACCGACCCGGCCGAGCTGGCCCGCCGCATCCGCATTCACCTTGCGCCGAGCATCGTGCAGCAGATCTACGGCCCGGTGCGCGAGCTCGACGTGATCGCACTCGAACCCGAACTCGAGCGCATGGTGACGCAGGCGCTCAACTCACCGCACGGCGCCGCGCTCGACCCCGGCGTGGCCGAAACGCTCGCCAAAAGTGCCACCGACGCCGCCAAGCGCCAGGAAGACCTGGGCCACCCGGCCTGCCTGCTGGTGCCCGACATGATCCGCGCCCCGATGGCACGGCTGCTCAAGCGCGCCGCGCCGCGGTTGCGCGTGCTCGGCCACTCTGAAATTCCTGAGACACATTCGATCCGCATCGGTTCGATCATTGGAGCCCATTCATGAACGTTCGTCGTTTCACTGCGCGCACTTCACGCGACGCACTCGTTCTGGTGCGGCAGGCCTTGGGCGAAGACGCGGTGGTGCTGTCGACCAAGCCCAGCGTCGACGGCGTCGAGGTGCTCGCGATGGCACCCGAAGGCATGAAGCAGATCGAACGCATGGCGGCCACGCCGAGTGCGCCCGCACCCATCAGCGCCAAGAGCGGCCTCGGCCGCACGGTGCAGCGCGCCGAGCCGCAAGTCGATGCGCAAAGCGATGTCGACCTCGACGTGGCCCAACTCTCGATGAGCACGCTGTCGTTTCAGGATTACGTGCGTGACCGCATGCTGCGCCGCCGCCAAGCCGCGATGGCACCGGCTGCGCCAACGCCGGTGCGCGAGGAGCCGCGTGCCGCTTCACTCGCCGCCGATCGCGCCAGCGTGCTCGAACAGCGGATGAGCGCGCCGGCTGCCGCGCCGCTGTTGCGCGAACCGCCGGTGTTGCGCGAGCCTGCCACTTCGTTTTCGAACACGCATGCTGCTGCGCCCGCCGCGATCCACACGCCCGCGCTCGCCGACACCCAACACGCCGGCTCGGCCAGCCACGCCAACGCGCGCCGCGACCAGGAAGACATGATGAGCGAGCTGCGCTCCATGAAGGGCCTGATCGAAGAACGCTTCGGCGCGCTTGCCTTCATGGAAAAGTTGAACCGCCAGCCGGGCCAGGCGCGCCTCACACAAAAGCTGCTCGACTGCGGCTTCTCACCCGCGTTGATCCGCAAGATCGGCGACAGCCTGCCGATGGACGTGGCCGACGAATCCAACTGGGCGGCCGGCGTGCTCGAGCGCAACCTGCTGACCGCCGAAGCCGAAGCACCGCTCGAAGACCAGGGCGGCGTCTATGCGCTCGTCGGCGCAACCGGCGTCGGCAAGACCACCACCACCGCGAAGATCGCCGCCGCGTTCGCCGCCAAGTACGGCGCGAGCAACCTCGGCCTGATCACGCTCGATGCCTACCGCATCGGCGCGCACGAGCAGCTGCGCGCCTATGGCCGCATCCTCGGCGTGCCGGTG
>JANLUW010000284.1:0-1519 GCA_031363645.1 Rhizobacter sp.
AAGGTCTCACGCTCGAGCTTGCCCTTCTCCATCTCGGCCAATTGGTACTCCCAGTTGCCGGTGAGTTCGGGCTTGGTCAGGTCTTCGATGCCGAGGCCGCGCAGCAGCGTCATCAGCTGGAAGGCTTTCGCGCCGGGCACCAGATCGCGGCCGTCGCGGTGGATGTATTTTTCGTAGATCAGGCCTTCGATCGTGGCCGCGCGCGTGGCCGGTGTGCCCAGGCCTTTTTCCTGCATCGCCTCGCGCATGTCGTCGTCGTCGATCAGCTTGCCTGCCCCTTCCATCGCGCTCAGCAGCGTCGCCTCGGTGTAGCGTGCGGGCGGCTTGGTCTTGAGCGCATTCACCGCCACGTTTTCGGTGCAGACGATTTCGCCAGCGGCCACGGCCACCAGGTTCGCGTCGTCTTCCTGCGCTTCGCGGCCGTACACGGCGAGCCAGCCGGGCTTGACCATCACCTTGCCGTTGGTCTGGAACTTGTGCTCCTTGTCTTGCACTTTGACCGTCGAAATTCGCGTCGTCACCATGAATTCGGCCGACGGGAAGAACACTGCGAGGAAGCGCTTGACGACCATGTCGTACAGCTTGGCCTCGATTTCGCTCAAGCTTTTGGGCGCCTGCAGCGTCGGGATGATCGCGAAGTGATCCGAGACCTTGGTGTTGTCGAAGATCTTCTTGTTCGGCTTGACCAGGCCTTCTTTGATCGCCGTCTTCGCGTGCACGGCCAACGCGCGCAATGGGCCCGGCATGTCTTCGGTCGAGATCATCTTCATCGTCTGCTTGACGACATCGACATAGTCTTCCGGCAAGTGCTTGCTGTCGGTCCGCGGGTAGGTCAGCACCTTGTGCTTTTCGTACAAGGCCTGCGCGATCGAGAGCGTGGTTTTGGCGGAAAAGCCGAGGCGCGAGTTGGCCTCGCGCTGCAGCGTCGTCAGGTCGTACAGGCCAGGCGCGCTCTGCGTGCTGGGCTTGGCTTCCTCGGTCACGCTGGCCGGCTGGCCGAGCGCGGCCTGTTGAATGGCCCTGGCATCGCGCTCGTTCCAGAGACGGTCGGCGCGCTGCTCGGGGTCGTCTGCGTTCTTCTTCCACTTCGGGTCGAACCACTTGCCTTCGTACTCGCCGGCCTGCGCGGCGAACGTGGCCTTGAGCTCCCAGTAGTCGCGCGACACGAGCTTTCTGATCTTCTCTTCGCGCTCGACCATGATCGAGAGCGTGGGCGTTTGCACGCGGCCGACGGTCGTCAAAAAGAACCCGCCGTCGCGCGAGTTGAACGCCGTCATCGCACGCGTGCCGTTGATGCCGACGAGCCAGTCGGCCTCTGAGCGGCAGCGCGCGGCGTCGGCCAGCGGCAGCATCTGCTTGTCGGTGCGCAGGTGATCGAAGCCGTCGCGGATCGCGGCCGGCGTCATGCTCTGCAGCCTCTGGCGCCGCTCCGGGTGCTTGCTCTTGCTGTGGTGCTGGATGAGCCTTAATATCAGCTCGCCCTCGCGGCCGGCGTCGCAGGCGTTGATCAGCTCGCTCA
>JANLUW010000308.1:0-6443 GCA_031363645.1 Rhizobacter sp.
CGCGCAGCAGACTTTGCTGCTCGCCGGCACCGGCGGCTTCGGCCTGCTCGCGCGTGTCGGTGATCTGGTCGCGCGCCAGCGGGGCGGCAAGGGATTTCTGAGTTTGGAGGCCGCAGAAATGCCGCTGCCGCCGAGCCTGGCCGATGCGCAAACCCAGGTCGCCTGCCTGACGCTCACCGGCCGGCTGCTCGTGTTCTCGATCGACGAGCTCAAGCTGCAGGCCAACGGCGGCCGTGGCCTGACGCTGATCGATCTGGACACAAAGGACGCGTTGGTCAGCGTGGCTGCATTCGGCAGCACCCTGCAGATGCTCGGCACCGGCCGCGGCGGCAAGCCGAAAGATGAGGTGCTGCGGCCGGCGGCGCTCGCCTCCTACATGAGCAAACGCGCCCGCAAAGGCAAGGCGCAAGACGTGATGCAAAAAGCTGCGCGCGTGCTTCGCGCAGGCTGATCGGCTCGCTGCGCGGAGGCGCGGCGTACCGGACACGTCCTACACGCTGCAGGGCTCGCGCCTGATCGCGGCGGCTCGCGCGGTTTGGTGCAATGTTTGTCTCCCAGACGAACCACCGAAAGGACACGCGATGACCACGAACAACGTCACCGATCCGACCCAAGCCCGCACCAAACTGTGGGACTTGATCAAGGACATCCGCTTCGCGATGTTCACCACCCGCCACGGCAACGGTCACCTGCATTCACGACCGATGACCACACAAAATTCGAGCCTCGACGAAGACGCGAATCTGTGGTTTTTCATGTCGCTCAAAGGTGATCCGGTGGCCGACCTGCTGGCCGACTCGACCGTCAACGTGGTGTATGCCGACCCGGGTGCCGACAGCTACGTGTCGGTTTCGGGCAACGCTGCGGTCGTCGAAGACATGGCCAAGAAGGAGCAACTCTGGTCGAAGCTGGCGCAGGCCTGGTTTCCCGGTGGCGCGGCCGACCCCGACCTGGCGCTGGTCTGCGTCAAGATCACCCACGCCAACTACTGGGACGTGAAAGAAAGCAAGCTGGTCCAGCTCTACCAGATGGCCAAGGCCGCGATCACCGGCAAGCCACCGACCGACCTCGGCGAGCACGCTGAAGTGCGGATGAACTGACGTCGAGTGCGAAAAGGGAAACCCCGTCGTGCCAGTCCTGTTCGACATCACCCACATCACCCACTACCGTTACCACCAGCCGGTGCAGCTCGGCGAGCACCGGGTGATGTTTCGCCCGCGCGGCAGCCACGACGTGAGGGTGCTCGCGACCGACCTGAAGGTCACGCCGGAGCCGGTCGAGATTCGGCTCATTCAAGACGCGTATTCGAATTCGGTCGCGCTCGTCACGCCGCAAAGCCCAGCCGCCGAGTTGAAGTTGGAGTGCACGTTTACGGTCGAGCACGCCGGCACGCGTGCGCTCGACCTTCCGCTGAACCCGAACGCGTCGGTTTATCCGTTCGTCTACGCGGACGAAGACCGCATCGCGCTCCAGCACTATTTGACGCCGTACTACGACGACCCGACCGGCGAGCTCGACGCATGGGCGCGTGGCTTCGTGCAAGCTGACGGTCCGACCGGCACGCGCGAGTTGCTGGTCGACATGAACAAGGCGATCCGCGAATCGATGACGTACCTTGCGCGCTTCGACGAAGGCGTGCAGACACCTTACGAGACGCTGCGGCTCGGCTCCGGCACATGCCGCGATTTCGCCACGCTGATGGTCGAGGCGGTGCGCCGTTTGGGCTACGCGGCGCGCTTCGTTTCGGGCTACCTCTACACGCCGGCGCTCGACAACGGTGACGCCGAATACGTCGGCGCCGGTGCAACGCATGCTTGGCTGCAGGTCTATTTGCCCGGCGCCGGCTGGATTCCGTTCGACCCGACCAACAACCTGATTGGCGGCACCGATTTGATCCGCGTCGGCGTGGCTCGCCACGCCAGCCTGGCCTCGCCGGTCAGCGGCTCATGGCACGGGTTTCCGGGCGACTTCGCGGGGATGTTTGTCGACGTTCAGGTCAAGCGTCGCTGATTCGCCGGGCGCAGCGCGCGAACCAAGGCAAGCGCGAGCAGCACGAACAGCGCCAGGCTCCAGAATTCGTAGGGCACGCCGAGCAGGTTCACCGCTGCATCGGCACAGCTGGCGCGCGGCGAAAATACATCGGGCCAGAGGCTGTCGAGGCCGAGCCATCCGCTGACGATTTTGTCGGCGATCGTCAAGTTGCACGAGGCCGACGCGGCGGCTTGAAAGTGCTGCCACAGCGCTGCAGCCACACCGCTCACGGCGAGCACGATTGCAAAGCTGGCCGCGACCGTGCGGCCTGCTGCACTTCGCCAGACCAGCCCGGCGATGCAAGCGATGGCGATGGCCAGAAAGATCACTCGCTGCAACACGCACCATGGGCAGGGTTGCATGCCGAACACATGCTGCGACACGAGCGCCGCACCGACCGCGCCCAGGCTCGCGAGGCCGACGACAGCGAACAGTCTCGTGCTGTTCACTTGACCTGCACGATTAACTCGATCTCGACGCAAGCGCCCATCGGAATTTGCGCCACGCCGAACGCGCTGCGCGCATGCGCGCCCTTGGCCCCGAACACGTCGGCAAGCAGCTCCGAGCAACCGTTCGTCACCAGGTGCTGCTCGGTGAAATCGGGCGTGCTGTTGACCAGGCTCATCACCTTGACGATGCGCTCGACGCTGTTCAGGTCACCGGTCGCCGCATGCAGCGTACCGAGCAGGTCGATCGCGATCGCGCGTGCGGCGTCTTTCGCGGTGGCAGTGGTCATGTCGCGCCCGAGCTGGCCGATCCACGGCTTGCCGTCGCGCCGGGCGATGTGACCCGAGATGAAGACCAGGTTGCCAGTGCGCACGAAAGGCACGTAGGCCGCGGCCGGCACTGCGACCGGCGGCAGCGTGATACCGAGCTCGGCGAGTCGGTCGTAGATAGAAGTTGCAGTGTCGGCCATGGGTTTTTCGCGGGTCGGTTGGCGGTGCACAAATCCTACACTGCAGCGATGCACGCACGGGCCGACACGGGTACGCGCCTGGCTGCTCTCGCACTCGCGTGGATCGCCGGGGTGGCGTTGCAATTGCAGCAGCGCGCGCTCTGGCCGGTCGAGGCATACGGCCTCGCGTTCGGGCTCGGGGTATTGGGTGTCGTGGTCGCGTGGCGCTGGCGGCGCGCGTTCTTGCTCGGGCTGATCGGCGCAATGCTGCTCGCGATCGGCGCTGCCGGCTGGCGCGCTTCGGCGCGTCTTGCAGATGGCCTGGCCGATGCGCTCGAAGGCCGCGATTTGGTGGTCACCGGCATCGTCGCGAGCTTGCCGCAGCGCAGCGCCGCCGGCTCGCGATTCCGCTTCGAGCCCGATGCGGCCACGCTCGATGGGCAAGCTGCGAAGCTGCCGCAAGTGCTCGCGGTCGGTTGGTACAAAGGCCAGCATGAAGACGCGGCGCTGAGCCAGCCGCAAAGCGAGCTGCGCGCCGGCCAACGCTGGCGCTTCACGCTGCGGCTGCGCCAGCCGCACGGCAACCTGAATCCGCACGGCTTCGACTACGAACTGCAATTGTTCGAGCAGGGCGTGCGGGCCACAGCGTATGTGCGTGACGCGCCCGCGCCCGAACTGCTGCACCGCGCGGCGGGTTTTCCGATCGAGCGACTGCGCCAGCGCGTGCGCGATGCGATCGAGGCCAGCGTGCCCGACCGGCGCGCGGCCGGCGTGCTTGTGGCGCTCTCGGTCGGTGACCAGGGCGCGATCGAGCGGGAAGACTGGGACCTGTACCGCAACACCGGCATCGCGCATTTGGTCAGCATCAGCGGGTTGCACATTACGATGTTCGCGTGGCTCGCAGGCGGCGCGATCGGGCGGCTCTGGCGGCGCAGCCGGCGTGCCGCGCTGTGGCTGCCGGCGCCGCTCGCAGCGCGTTGGGGCGGGCTCGTGTGCGCGACGGCCTACGCGGTGTTTTCGGGCTGGGGCGTGCCGTCGCAGCGCACGATCTGGATGCTCGCGGTCGTCACGCTGTCGCAAACGCTCGGGGTGCGCTGGCCTTGGCTGCTCGTGCTGCTGCTGGCGGGCGTCGTGGTCACCGCGATCGACCCGTGGGCGCTGATGCAGGCGGGTTTCTGGCTCTCGTTCGTCGCGGTCGGGTTGCTGATGGCGTCGTCACCGCGTTCGCCCGAAAACGAAGGCGCTGCTGTCGTTTCGCCCATCGCCGAGCCTGGCTGGCGCGGCTGGCCGCGGCGCGCTTGGGCAGCTGTGCGCGCCGATCTGCGAACGCAGGTGATCGCGACCATCGGCCTGACACCGCTGACGCTGGTGTTCTTCCAGCAGGTGTCGGTGATCGGCTTCGCGGCGAACCTGATCGCGATCCCGCTGATCACGCTGGTGATCACGCCGCTGGCGTTGCTCGGCATCGCCGTCGTGCCGCTGTGGGCGGCCGGTGCCTGGGTGGTGCAGCTGCTCAACGCCATGCTCGGCGGGCTCGCGGCCCTGCCGGGTGCCGTGTGGCTCGTGCCGGTGGCACCGGTGTGGGCGCAGCTCGCCGGGCTCATCGGCGGGGTGCTGCTGGTGCTGCCGTTGCCGTGGCGCGCGCGCTTGCTCGCGGTGCCGCTGCTCGTGCCGTTGCTGCTGCCGCCGCGCGATCTGCCCGCGCAAGGCCGTTTCGATCTCATCGCGCTCGACGTCGGGCAGGGCACGTCGGTCTTGATCCGCACTCGCGCGCACCTTTTGATCTTCGATGCAGGCCCGCAATACTCGCGCGAGAGCGACGCGGGCCAGCGCGTGCTGCTGCCGCTGCTGCGCGCGCGCGGCGAGGCACGCATCGACCGGCTGGTGCTGAGCCACCGCGACCTTGATCACGTCGGCGGTGCCGGTGCGCTGCTCAAGGCGATGCCGGTCGACGACCTGCTCAGTTCGCTCGAACTCGACCACCCGCTGGTGGCGCAGGCGCAAACCAATAAAGCGCACACGACCCGCTGCCAGGCCGGCCAGTCGTGGGAGTGGGACGGCGTGCGGTTCGAGGTGCTGCGGCCGGTCGCCGACGACTACGCGCGCACGCTCAAATCGAACGCTATGTCGTGCGTGCTGCGCGTCTCGGGGGGCGGGCGCAGCGCACTGCTCACGGGCGACATCGAACGCGAGCAAGAAGCCGCGCTGATCGCGGCATTGCCCGAGGCGCTGCGCAGCGACGTGTTGATCGTGCCGCACCACGGCAGCAAGACCTCGTCGACAGCTGCATTTCTCGATGCCGTGCAGCCGCGCGTCGCGGTGTTCCAGGCCGGCTACCGCAACCGCTTCGGCCACCCGGCCGCCGAGGTGCTGGCACGCTACACGGCGCGCGACATCGCGGTCGACCCCACCCCAAACTGCGGCGCGTGGGTGTGGACAACGGCCACGCCCGCCGCCGGCGCCTGCCAACGTGAAATCGCGCGCCGTTACTGGCATCATCGCGCCGCGCAGCCCGACTGACCGCGGCTTTCATTGGCCTGAATTTTGCTAACCTACAGCGGAGGAGACGAGCCCATGAGACCCAGCTTCGACGAGATGCGCGCCGATGCCGACACGGTTCGCGAGCATTACCGCGGCTACGACCGCTGGTTGGCACGACAGCCGAACGACGTGATGCTGTCGCGCCGCGAAGAGGCCGAAGTCATCTTTCGGCGCGTCGGCATCACGTTCGCGGTGTATGGCGCGAAGGATGAAAGCGGCCACGGCAACGAGCGCTTGATCCCGTTCGACTTGATCCCGCGCGTGATCCCGTCGCACGAGTGGCTCGAGATGGAAAAAGGCCTGGCGCAGCGCGTGACCGCGTTGAACCGCTTCATCCACGACGTGTACCACGGGCAAGAAATCATCAAGGCCGGCCACGTGCCCGCCGAACAAATCCTCGACAACGCGCAGTTCCGCCCCGAGATGATGGGCGTCGACGTGCCGGGCGGCATCTACTCGCACATCTCGGGCATCGACATCATCCGCGCCGCCAACGCCGACAGCAGCGGCAGCTATTACGTGCTCGAAGACAACCTGCGCGTGCCGAGTGGCGTGAGCTACATGCTCGAAGACCGCAAGATGATGATGCGGCTGTTCCCCGAACTCTTCAGCCAGCACCGCGTCGCACCTGTGGCGCATTACCCCGACTTGCTGCTCGAAACATTGCGCTCGGTCGCGCCGCCTTCGGTCAACGAGCCGACCGTCGTCGTGCTGACGCCGGGCATGCACAACAGCGCGTACTTCGAGCACGCCTTTCTGGCGCAGCAAATGGGCATCGAACTGGTCGAAGGGCAAGACCTGTTCGTGAAGGACAACTTCGTCTACATGCGCACCACGCAGGGTCCGAAGCGGGTCGACGTGATCTACCGCCGCGTCGACGACGACTTTCTCGACCCCACCGCATTTCGCAAGGATTCGACGCTCGGCTGCGCCGGCTTGCTGCGTGCCTATCGGGCCGGCAACGTGACGCTGTCGA
>JANLUW010000335.1:0-3313 GCA_031363645.1 Rhizobacter sp.
TGAGCTGCTCGTGCTCTTCTTCGGTCAACACCAGTTCCGCTTTGGGTCTTCCACGCATCGCCGCCTCGTCTTGTGCACACGGTACGCGATCGACTCAAAGTAGGTAAATTAGTTCAACGAACTTCTAACTCACGACACTAGAGAAGGTCTGAACAAGTGCAGGCGGGCACTTGCACTCGTCCATCTTTAAAGGGCGGGTACCTCAATCTCGGGGCCATGCTGTGTGAAGCGCAGCTTGTGACGCGGCGGTGTCGCTCTACGACCCTTGCCACCAAAAACCGATGTGGATCGCGACGAGGTTCAGACTGGACGCGGTAAATCGCTATTCCCACTTGAGAGCGATAGCTCGTGTCAGGAGAAACGAGTGAACCACCCCGCTTCAACGCACCGATCAAGTCACGCGGCCAAATCCAGGCAAGATGTTTGAAGCTCCAATGATGTGTGTCAGCCGTTGCTGGCGGGTAGCTTGTAGTCGAAATGCTGGCTGCCCACTGACCACTGGCAGAGTTGGAAGGGCCAGGCCGCCGCTGCACCCTCTGCAACTGCTTCTATCACACGGTCACCTTGCCCGCCGGCGTGACACGACAGAGCTTCCGATGGCGAGCCCATTCTTTCTGGTGTTCTACGCCACCCCGGCGCCCCCGGTCACACCGAACACTTCACCGTTAATAAAACTGCCCTCTTGACTCGCGAGAAGGACATACACCGGCGCAATTTCGACCGGCTGCCCCGGTCGTCCGTATTCACTTTCCGAGCCGAACTTCATGACCTTCTCGGGTGGCTGGCCACCGGATGGCTGCAGTGCCGTCCAGAATGGCCCCGGGGCCACGACGTTGGCGCGGATGCCCTTTTCGAGCAACTGCTTGGCGAGCGCCTTGGTGTACGCCACGATCCCGGCCTTGCTCGTCGCGTAGTCGAGCAGGGTCGCCGACGGTTCATAGGCCTGCACGGAGGCGGTCGTGATGACCGACGCTCCGGGAGGGAGGTGCGGCACGGCGGCTTGAGCGATCCAGTGCATCGCGTAGAGATTGGTCTTCATCGTCCGGTCGAAGTCGTCGGACGATACCTTCGAAATGTCCGCGCGACTCTGCTGGCGGCCAGCGTTGATGACGAGGATGTCGAGCCCGCCCAGCTTCTTCACGGCCTCTGCGACAAGGTCGCGGCACCATGCCTCGTTCATGATGTCGCCGGGCAGCGCGACAGCGGTGCGCCCTTCTGCCTTGATCAACTCGATGACTTCGGCCGCATCCGACTTTTCCGCCGGCAGGTACGCGATAGCGACGTCGGCGCCTTCACGCGCAAAGGCGATGGCGGCCGCTCGGCCGATGCCACTGTCGCCGCCGGTGACGAGCGCCTTGTGGCCCCTGAGCTTGCCTGAGCCCTTGTAACTCGTCTCCCCGTGATCCGGCACGGGATCCATCTTCGATGCCTCGCCGGGCGCGGTTTGCGGCTGGCGTGGGAAAGGCGGCTTCGGATACTGGCTGCGCGGGTCTTGCATCAAGAGTCGGTCGCTCATCGTCTTCTCCATCAGATTTAAACGTCGAAAACGCGCTTGGCTCGGTACAAGAGGAATCACTGACAACTTGGTTTTTCATTGAGCACTGACAACGTCATGAGGTGGGCGAGATGGCTGAGCCCCTGCGGCAGATTGCCGAGGAAGGCGCCTGTGGCGGGATCGACCATCTCGGAAAGCACGCCATTGCCGTGCGACAGCGCCGCCGTCAATCGGTCGAAGCGGACGCGAGCTTCCTGGCGTTGGCCCAACTGAGCCCGCGCTGCCACCATCCAGAACGAGCAGGCCACAAAACATCCTTCCTCCTCGCGCATGCCGCTGTAGCGATAGTGGAACGGGCCTTCACCGAGCTCCCGGTCGATCGCATCGAGCGTCTGCGTCAGCCGCTCGCGTCCGTCGAAGTCGAACCGGACGGCGAGCGCCATTGCGGCGTCCAGCTTGTCGGTGCCCGGGTACATCACGTAGGCCTTCTTCTTCTCCGACCAGCAATTTGCCTCGATCCAGGCTTGAATCCGATCGCGCTCGCGCAGCCAGCGATCGCGGCAAGTGGTCGGCACCTGGCCTTGATCGGCAAGCTTGACGGCGCGTGCCAGCGCCTGCCAGCAGCTGATCTTCGACATGGTGTAGTGCTGCTCCTCCTCGAGCTCCCACATGCCGGCGTCCGGCTCGCGCCAGCGGTCGGCGCAGTCGTCAGCGAGGTGAGACAGAAGCTCGGCACTGGCGCTGTCGAGGATATTGCCGCTGTCCACGAAGCCCGAGGCGGTTTCGAAGATGTCGCCATAGACGCCGTGCTGGCGTTGTTCGGTCGCCGCGTTGCCGGTGACGACGGGCCGCGAGCCGCGGTACCCCGGCAGCTCTGACTTCACCACGCGTGGAACGACCTTGCCGTCGAGCGTGTAGACGACCCGGGTGCCGGTCTGGCGCAACTGCTCGAGAAGCCAGCTCAATGCCGCCTTTGCCTCCGCCTGGAGCCCGGCGGCGAGAAAGGCCTTGATGGTGTAGCCGGCGTCCCGAACCCAGGCGTAGCGATAGTCGAAATTCTTGTCGCTCCCGATCGCCTCGGGAACGGAACTCGTGGCCGCGGCGGCGATGGCACCCGACGGCGAGTACAGAAGCAGCTTGAGCGCAAGCGCGCTGCGCAGAAACGCTTTTCGGTCGTCTCCCTGGAACGTCACGCCGTCGCACCAGACTCGCCACTCCTGATCAGAAACATCGATGCGTCGGTCGATCTCGTCGATGGACGGCGCAACCAAGGGCTCGTCGCGACCCGCCACAACAGCGACGGTGCGACGTTCACCTGTCGCAACGGCCACTTCACCGACGATGCCTTCGTCCGACCACACACATCGAACCTGGTCGCTGTGGATGAACAGCCCCAGCACGCGTTCGACGTGGAAAACGAAGCGACCACCGATCGTCGAGTGGTACGGACTGACCGTGTTGCCACGCCGTCCCGGCTTCATGGTCAACTTGAAGCGGACGGTGCCGTCCAGACCTTCGATCCGGCGAGCCAGTTCTGCCCATGGCAGCCGACCCGCCGTGCCACTGTTCAGCGACTCGGTGAGCCTTGCGCATCCATTGGCGGTCGTGAACACAGTCTCCAGCACATTGCTGGCATCCCGATAGCGTCGTTCGACGGTAAAAGCCTGGTCCGGTTCGAGCACGAAGCGGCCGCCCTCTTCCGCATCGAGCAGCCTGTCGAACAACGGCGGCGAGTCCATGTTCGGGACGCACCACCAATCGATCGAACCATCGGCGCCCGAGAGGGCCACGGATCGACCGTCACCGAGCGCGCCGTAC
>JANLUW010000342.1:0-23176 GCA_031363645.1 Rhizobacter sp.
GCGAGAGCCGCACCGAACGGCTCGCGCCGTCGGGGCCGGCGGCAACGACGATCGGCATGCGCTGCAGGTCGGCGATCGACACGCGCGCCTCGGGGCTCAGGCGCACGTTGACGTCGTAGTTCTCGCCGTCGGGCGCGCGCCAATTGCCGACCGTCGTGCCCGCCACCATCGTGCGCAGGCTGGTCGCGAGCATGTTGACGTTGAGGCCGACATCCGACGCGGCATCGCGCTTCACGTCGATCGCGACGGTGGGTTTGTCGGGCTTGAGCGTGCTGTCGAGGTCGACCAGACCGTTGATGGCAAAGAGCTTCGGCGTGATGGCCCGCGAGAGCCGCTCGAGCTCGGCCAGATCGGGGCCTTGCACCGAAAACTGCAGGCTCTTGCCGCCGCCGAGATCGGTGGTGCCGATGTTGGTGATCGTGATGCCGGGAATGCGCGCGAGGCGTTCGCGCATCGGCACCGCCATTTGCTGAATGCTGCGCACGCGGTCTTTGCGGTCGACCATGCGCACGTAGGTCGACGCGTAGATCTTGCCGGCAGCCTGGCCGCTGTTGATCGTGGCCACCGTGTACCGCACCTCGGGCAGTTCACGCAGCGCCGCGTCGACCTGCTTCGCGCGTGCTTCGGTCTGCTCTAGCGACGAGCCGACCGGCGTGTAGAAGTTGATCTGCGTCTCCGAGACGTCGGCCTTCGGCACGAACTCGGCGCCGAGCAGCGGCACGATGAAAACGCTCGCCACCAGCGTGACGAGCGCGATGCCGAGCGTGGCCAGCTTGTGTTTCAAAGACCAGCCGAGGATGCGCTGGTAGGCGCGCGAAAGCGCCTCGGTCAGCCGGTCGAACAAGTGCGTGACGCGGCCGATCGTCTTGTCATAACGGGTCACCGGCGGACCGTCGCGAACGCCACGGTGCGCCTGCGGGTCGTTCCAGACCGACGACAGCATCGGGTCGAGCGTGAAGCTCACGAACATCGAGATCAGCACCGCGGCCACGATCGTCAGCCCGAACTCATGGAAAAACTTGCCGACGATGCCGCCCATGAAGCCGATTGGCAGGAACACCGCCACGATCGAGAGCGTGGTCGCGAGCACCGCCAAGCCGATCTCGTTGGTGCCGGCCAGCGCGGCCTCGTGGGCCGACTTGCCCATCTGCACGTGCCGCACGATGTTCTCGCGCACGACGATCGCGTCGTCGATCAACAGGCCCACGCACAGGCTCAGCGCCATCATCGTGATGCTGTTGATCGTGAAGCCGAACAGGTACATGAACAAGAAGGTGCCGATCAACGCGATCGGCAGCGTGAGGCCGGTGATCACGGTCGAACGCCACGAGTTCAGGAACAGGAACACGATCAGGATCGTCAGCGCCGCGCCTTCGAACAGCGTGCGCTTGACGTTCGCGACCGAGACGCGAATCGCGCGCGAGTTGTCGCGGTTGACCTCGGCCGTGACACCGGGCGGGAACAGCGGCTTCGCGTCTTTGAGCGCCTGTTGCAAGCCATCGACGACCGCGATCGTGTTCTCGCCCTGCGATTTCTGCACGCTCAGCAGCACGGTGCGCTGGCCGTTGTAGAGCGCCAGGCTGTCGACTTCTTGCGGGCCGTCGGCGACATCGGCGACTTGCCAGAGCTTCACCGCATTGCCGTTTCGTCGCGCGACCACGATCTCGCGGAAATCCTCCGGCCGCTTCAAGCGCGCATTGATCTGCACGACGCGCTCTTGCTCGAGCGAGCGGATCGAGCCCATCGGCAGCTCCTGGTTCTCGCTCTTCACGGCCGCGACGACCTGGTCGATGCTGATGCCGAGCGCGTCGAGCGCCGCCGGCTTCACGTACAGGTTGATCTGCCGGCTGATGCCGCCGACCACGCTGACCGAGCCCACGCCGCGCACGTTCTCGAGCTTTTTCTGCAGCACCTGGGTGGCCCAGGTCGTCAGCTCCTGCGCGCTCTTCTTGCCGTCGGTGGACAAGAGCGCCACGTTGAAGATCGGCACGCTCTGCGGGTCGAAGCGTGAGATGCGGGGCTGCTTGACCTCGTCGCGCAGCAACGGCCGGATCAGCCCGACTTTCTCGCGCACGTCGTCAGCGGCCTTGCGGCCATCGACGTCGAGGTTGAACTCGACGATCACGACGGAGGTGCCTTCATACGAGCGCGACGACAGCGTGTTGATGCCGGCCACCGTGTTGACGGCTTCCTCGACCTTCTTCGTGACCTCGCTCTCGACGATCTCGGGCGAAGCGCCGGGGTATTCCATCGCGATCACGACGGTCGGGAAATCGATGTTCGGGAACTGGTCGACAGCGAGGCGCTGGTAGCTGAAGACGCCGAGCACGACGAACGCGAGCATGACCATCACGGCCATTACCGGGTTGCCGATCGAGATGCGGGTGAACCACATGGTCAGGGCCGCGGAGGCGTCGACGCAGAGGCAGCCACCGACGGCACCGCGAGCTTTACCGAAGTGCCGGCGCGCAGCGCACCGGCGCTGGCGCGCAGCAGCGTGTCGCCGGCTGCGGCGCCGCTCGTCAGCTCGACGGCGGACTCCACCCGCCCGTCGATCTGCGCTTGCCCGCGCGTGCCGAGTTCGACCGTGCGCTGCAGCGCCTTGCCGCCTTCGACCCTCAGCACGTACGGCCGGGCTTGATCGACGCGCACCGCTGACAACGGTGCGACCAGCGCGTCCTTCTTTTGCAGCTCGATGCTGCCGCGCGCGAACAGCCCTTGGCGCAGCCCCGGCAGCGGCTGCAGCGCCATG
The DNA here is from genome assembly GCA_031363645.1 of Rhizobacter sp. Lineage (GTDB taxonomy): Bacteria > Pseudomonadota > Gammaproteobacteria > Burkholderiales > Burkholderiaceae_C > LMDS01. The sequence goes on from JANLUW010000342.1 coordinate 2,753, forward strand.
TAGACCATCACCGCGCGCGTGCCCGCCTGGGTGCTCGGGTTGATGCGCACGACCCGCGCGGTCGCGGGGGCGCTCAGGCCATCGACTTCGAGACGCGCGGTCTGCCCGACCTGCACCGAGCCCACGTCTTCCGGTGCGACCGCGGCTTCGAGCTCGATGCGCGAGAGGTCGACGATCTCGACCACCTTGGCCTCTACGCCGACGCGCTCGCCCGGCTGCGCGAGCCGCTGCGAAACGATGCCGCTGATCGGCGCGACGAGGATCGAATCGGCGCGCGCCTTGCGTGCCAGCTCGGCCGCGGCGGTCGCGGCCTGGTAGCTGGCCTGCGCGCCGGCCTCGGTCGAGACCGAGGTCTCCAGGCCGGTCGGCGAAATGAAACCTTGCTCGACGAGCGCGCGATTGTTGGTCAGCGCGCGCTTGGCGATGTCGAGCTGGGTGCGCGCGGCCACGGCGGTTTGCTCGGCCTGCTTGACGCGAAACTCGAACTCGGTCGTGTCCAGGCGGCCGATCACCTGGCCGGCCTTGACCGTGTCGCCCTCGCGCACGTCGAGCGACTTGATCTCGGAGGCGACCTTGGTTCGCACGACCGCGCTCGTCACCGCCCGCAACCCGCCTGAGACCCCGAGCGTGCGCGTCAGCGATTGCACGCGCGCGACGACCACGTCGGCGGCGCCGAGATCGGTGGAAAGAGGTGCGCTTGCCGGCGCCGCTGCGGCCGCGGCCGCGAGTTGGCGTTTCTTCATGACCCCGAGCCCCACGACCGTGATGCCCGCCACCATCAGCAGCACAGCCGTCCCTTTGATCCAGCGTTTCATGCAGTCTTCCGTTTCGTGGCGCGGGTGGTGGTCGTGGCCGGGGCGGGTGCGGGCTGGCGCACGCCGTTCACGACGATGTCGATGTGGATGTCGATGAATTTGTGCGGGTCGACTTCGCGCATCGACACCTGGCAGGGGCCGAGCGAGTGGCGGTGCAGGCACAGCATCAACATCGGGAAAATCAACACGTGCACGGTCTCGAACAGGTTCACGCGGCGCAGTTCGCCAGCGTCGATGCCGCGTTGCAACACCTTCGTGAACAGCGCGCGGGCGGGCGAGATGACTTCGTTCATGTAGAACGCTGCAAAGGCCGGGAAGTTGCCCATCTCGGTCAGGATCACCTTGAAGATGCCCGAGGCCGGCGTGTCGCCGATGCGCTCCCACCAAGTGTGCATCAACCGCGTCAGCAGGGCTTGCGTGTCGCCTTCGAAGCCGCCGACCATGGCGGTGCCTTCGTCGATCAGCGCCCCCAGGTTCTCGCGCACCACGGCCTTGAGCAACTCTTCCTTGCTCGGGTAGTAGAGGTAGAGCGTGCCCTTCGAGACGCCGGCGCGCGCGGCCACGTCTTCGGAGCGGGTGGCCGCGAACCCGCGCTCCACGAACAGGTCGAGCGCGGCGTTGAGCAACTCGTGCGGTCGGGCTTCCTTGCGGCGCTGCCGCGGGGACGCGGGGCCGGTCACGAGGGCGGGGGGAGCAGCGAGTTTTTTCATACTGACCGATGGGTCAGTAATATAGCGGCGCCGGTGCGGGGGGTCAAGACTGACCGAACGAAGGGCGCCGCGTCACGAACGAGGCGAGGCCGAACCTCGGCTCGGCGGCGCGAGGAACAACGCCGGGTCGACCATCGCGCGGTTCAGCGAGACCGACCAATGCAGGTGCGGGCCGGTGGCGCGGCCGGTCATTCCGACCGCACCCAGCGCTGCGCCGGCGGGCAGCACATCGCCGACCTTCACATCGACGGCCGAGAGGTGGCAGTACATCGTCAGCAAACCGGCGCCGTGGTCGAGCCAGACGGTGTTGCCGTTGAAGAAGTAGTTGCCGGTGTCGATTACCCGACCGGCAGCGGGCGCGACCACGTTCGTTCCTTGCGGGGCCGCGATGTCCATGCCGCTGTGCGGGTTGCGAGACTGGCCGTTGAACACGCGGCGCAGACCGAACGAACTCGATCGCCGGCCGGGCACCGGCTGCGCCAGCCGCAAGCTCGCGGGCACGGCCTCGCTGAACGTGGCGATCACCTCTTTCAGGTGCGCGCTTTCGCGTTCGTAGCGCGCGAGGTCGTCGGGCGACAGATCGACCTGGCCCGGCGCCACGCTCAAGCGCTGCGCGGCATAGCGAAACGGCTTGACCGCGAACGGCAGTTCGGTCTCGGTGCCGTCACGTTGCAGCGTGAGGCGCGCGATGCCGGGCGCCTTCGACAGGCCGATGCCCAGCACGGCAAGCCATTGCGGGCCGTCGCGCACGACCATCACCGGCACACCGTCGAGGCTCGCGCGGGGTGCGTCGGTGGCTGTGCCGAGCGCGATCCGCGCTACACCGCCGGGCGCGAGGCGCTGGTGCGGCAGGTCGGTCGCGTGCCCGAACATGTGGGCGAGGAGCAAGGCGGCAGCGGTGACGAAGCGGTTCATCGGCGAGAGGTGGGTTGGCGGGTCGGCGCGCGGATGATGCCGCAGCGCCACGCCGAAACAGGGCGCGAAACATCGCGTTACGACGAGACCGAATGTCGGCTCGGCTTCGGGCATCGCACGGCAGTTTGTCGACCAAGATCGTCGTTCGAAGCCGCCGGACGCGTCGATCTGCCGCCAAAAGCGCCGGTCCGAGACTTGCAACCGGCTGTGCACAGCGAGCGGCGACGATACGGAGCGTGAAACGTGGTGATGCGGGCGACTCAATCTCGATTCTGGAACCGGGCTGCGCTTTGCCTGCTCGCTGTGGCAGCACCGCTGCTCGGCGGCTGCGGCACCACCGGCCTGCTGCTGACCGCCGCCGGCATCGCGACCGACACCAGCGTCACCTGGGAAATCGTCAAGCACGTGCACGCCAAGGTGACCGAGGGCGGCGACATGCCCTGCCAGCGCCTAGACAGCGTGCAGCGCGCGCTCAACGTGCGTTGCGGCGCCTTCGTGCCCGGCAGCGTGCGCGCGGTCGACTTGCAGCGCTCGACACTGCAAGACTGCGCGCTCGTGGTCGCGGTGCGCGACCCGCGCTTCTGGCCGTCGCTGCCCGAGTTCATCGACAAGGGCGCCTCGCCCGAAGCCTGCGCGCGCTCGCCGCTGGTCGAGCTCGCGCAATCGTCGTCTGCCGCGCAAGCCTGCCCCGATTTTGCGAGCGCCTCGCCCGCAGTGCTCGAATCGATGCGCTGGCTGGCCGACGGCGATGCCCGCGCGATCCACCACGACGTGGTGCGCATGCTCAGCTGCCCGAGCGCGGTGCGCGCCGGGCTCGATGCGCCGCTCGCCCGCTGGCTCGCACAAGGTGATCTCGACGTGGGCAAGGTCGCATTCGGCCCGCTCGGCGCGCTGCATCCGGATTACCTTGATTCGCCGTTGGTGCGCGTGCTCGAAGCGAAGGGCCACACCGCGCGCGCCGGGCTCGGCAGTTACGACGGCATGCAGCCGCGCGGCTTCGAGCTCGCGCTGCGCAGCAGCCAGTGGGCCGCGCTCGACTGGTGGATCAGCCGCGTGCCCGAGCTCGCCAACCGCGTGCCGCCGGTGCAGGGCAACCAGCTGCCGTGGGTGCCGCTGGCGCGGGTGCTGACGCCCAACTTCCTGAGCCACCCGACCAGCCAGACCGAGATGGTCGAGTTCCTGCTCGCGCGCGGTGCCAACCCGTGGCAGAAGCTGCCGTACGACGCCGGCAGCTCGGTGGTCCAGTACGCAAGGGTGCTCAAGAGCCCGCAACTCGTGCTGCTCGAACTGCAGGTCGTGCCGACCTTGGTGGCTGCAACCGCCGCGTCGCCGGGCCGGTAGCAGGCTGCCGCGCGCCGGCAGTCACTTGCTCCAGGAGTCCTTCAGCGCCGCGATCCGGTTGAGCACCGGCTTGGCCGCCGTGTGATCGACGCGGTCGGCGACGAAGTAGCCGTGGCGCTCGAACTGGAATTTGTCATCGGGCTGTGCGTGCGCGAGCGAGGCTTCGATGAAACCGCTGACAACCCGCTTGCTGGCCGGGTTCAGCGCGGCCTTGAAATCCCTGCCGCCGGCATCGGGTTGCGCCTCGGTGAACAGGCGTTCGTAGATGCGCAATTCGGCTGGCAGCGCGTCGTGCACGCCGAGCCAGGTGATCGTGCCTTTGACCTTGACTGCATCGGCGCCGGGCGTGCCGCTCTTGGTGTTGGGCACCACGATCGCGGTGACCGCGATGACCGTGCCATTCGCGTCTTTCTCGCAGCCGGTGCATTCGATCACCATGCCGTACTTGAGCCGCACCCGGTTGCCCAAAAACAAACGGAAGAAGCCCTTCATGGGCACCTCGGCGAAGTCGTCGCGCTCGATCCACACCTCGCGCCCGAGGCTGAACGTGCGCGGCGCGAGCTCGGCACGGTGCGGGTTCGCGGGTGCGCTGCACAGCTCGAGAAATTCTGCCGAGCCGAACAACTCGGCCCAGTTGGTGAGCGTGAGCTTGACCGGCTCGACCACCGCCATCGCGCGCGGCGCCTTGCCTTCGAGGTCTTCGCGCAACGCGATGTCGAGGCTCGCGTAATCAGTCCAGCCGCCGGCCTTGCTGGTGCCGGCGCGTTCGCACATCAGGCGCACCGCCTCGGGCGTGTAGCCGCGCCGGCGCAGGCCGGCGATCGTCGGCATGCGCGGGTCGTCCCAGCCGTCGACGATTTTCTCGTCGACCAGTTGGCGCAGCTTGCGTTTGCTGGTGATCACGTAGGTCACGTTCAGCCGTGCGAACTCGTGCTGGTGCGGGCGCGGTTGAGCGAGCAGGCCGAGCGTGCAAAGGGTGTCGAGCAGCCAGTCGTACCACGACCGCTGATCTTCGAACTCGAGCGTGCAGATGCTGTGCGTGATTCCTTCGAGCGCGTCTTCGATCGGGTGCGCGTAGGCGTACATCGGGTAGATGCACCAGGCGTTGCCGGTGTTGTGGTGCGCGGCGTGCTTGATGCGGTAAAGAGCAGGGTCGCGCAGGTTGATGTTGGGGCTGGCCATGTCGAGCTTGGCGCGCAGCACGGCCGCGCCGTCGGGCAGCTTGCCCTCGCGCATGTCGCGAAAGCGTGCGAGGTTTTCGGCAGGTGTGCGGGCGCGGTACGGGCTGTCGGTGCCGGCATGGCCGAAGTCGCCACGGTTGTGGCGCATCTCGTCGGCCGTTTGCTCGTCGACGTAGGCCAGGCCGGCTTCGATCAGCGCCTCGGCAGCGCGGTACATGAAGTCGAAATAGTTGCTGGCGTAGTAGAGGTGGCTCACCTCCCGGCTACCCGATTCGGACTGCCAATCGAAGCCCAGCCACTTGACCGCATCGAGGATGCTGTCGACGTACGCCTGCTCCTCTTTCTCGGGGTTGGTGTCGTCGAAACGCAAGTGGCACACGCCGCCGTATTCGGCAGCGAGGCCGAAGTTCAGCGTGATGCTTTTGGCGTGGCCGATGTGCAGGTAGCCGTTCGGCTCGGGCGGAAATCGGGTGCGGAGCTTCGCCGGGTCGAGCGGGCCCGAAGCGTGGTGCGCCGCGTCGCCCGGCGTGCCTGCGAAGTGCCGCTGCGCGTAAGTGCCTTCGGTCAAATCGCGCTCGACGATCTGGCGCAAAAAGTTGCTGGTCGGCTTGGTGTCGGCGGGTGCGGTCATGGGCCTGATCTTGCAGCGGCGGAGTGCCGGAGAGGGAAGTCGATTCTGCCAGCAACGACTCTTTACCTCTTGTGGCGGCCGATGTGTCAGCCCGGGGAACCCCGCCGCGCGTTGGTGCTCATACCGAGGTTGCCCTTTCGGGCCCTGAAGCAGGAGAGCCACATGATCAAGTCCTTCGTTCTCGCCGTGGTCACCGCGTTCGGCGCGCTGGTCGCCACGAGCGCCCATGCGGGCGTGCACTGGTCGATCGGCATCAATGTGCCGGTGGTCGGCGCGGTGGTGTCGGGTGGGCCTGCCTATGGGCCGGGGTACTACGAGCCCGGCTATGCTGAGCCCGACTATGCAGCGCCTGTGTACTACGACCCGGGCTATGCACGCGCCTACGCGCCGCCACCCGTCTACGTGCCCGCGCCACGCGCGCGCTACTACCCACCGCAAGTCATTTATCGCCCCGTGCCGGTGGCGTACCCGCGTTACTACACGAACGAGCCGCCGCGCTGGCGGCATGACAACGGCCGTGCGCGGTGGGAAGAGCGCTACCGTGACGAACGCGATGACCGTTGGGACGGCCACGGCCGCCGCTGAATGTACCGATTTGTTTCCGAAGGAGTTTCACCATGACCGTTCGCCGTTTTTCGACCCTCGCCGCCACCTCGACCCTGGCTGTTTTGATGACCGGCTGCGTCGTCGCGCCACCGCGTGAACGGGTCGTCTACGCGCCGCCGCCGGTGCAGCGCCAAGTGCCCGTCTATGCGGAGTACGGTCGTGTCGAAAACGTCGGCACGATCCAGACCGCGGCGCGCCCGAGTGGCGCCGGCGCGATTCTCGGGGCCGTCATCGGTGGCGTGGTTGGCAACCGGTTCGGCGGTGGCACGGGCCGAGCGCTGGCCACCGGCGCGGGCGTGATCGGCGGTGCGGTCGCGGGCAATGCGATCGAAAACCACAACCGCCGCGAAGATGAGGTCTATCGCGTTCAAGTGCGCTTCGACAACGGCGCCGTGCGCGACTTCGACTTCCAGCGCATCGACGATCTGCGCCCCGGCGACCGGGTCAAGTTTGAGGGCGGGCAACTGCACCGCCTGTAACGCGGCGCGGGCTCGGCGGCCCGTCTACATCGCCTTGAACAGGTGCGCATAGAGCCGGCTCGCGATCAGCTTGTCGTTGCGCCCGCGCAGCGTGATGTGCACCTTGCCCGATTCCTCGCGCACTGCGTTGGCGATGGCGTCGGCACGCACCACCGTGCCGCGGTGAATTTGCCAGAAGCACTTCGCGTCGAGTTGTGGCAGCAGCTCACGCAACGAGGTGCGGATCAGGTACTCGCGCTCGGCCGTGACGACGCGCACGTACTTGTCGGCGGCCTCGAAATACAGCACCTCGCGCACCGCCACCATGTGGATCGCTGCGCCCACGCTGGCCTGGATCACGCTCAACACTTGCGGCGCGATGCTCGTCGTCGCGGCGAGGCCGGGCACGGCGAGCAACTGGCGCAATTGCGTCAGCGTCGACTCCAGCGACGCATTCATCACCGCGGGTGATGCGACGGGTGCCGACTCGAACCGCGCCCGCAACGCGGCCTGCAGGCGCACGCATGTTTGTGCGAGGCGCTCGGTCTGCACCGGCTTGAGCACGTAGTCGATCGCGGCGCGTTCGAAGGCCTGCAGCGCGTATTGGTCGTAGGCGGTGACGAACACGATCAACGGCAGCGGCACGCCCTCGGGCCAGTCTTCGGTCAGCGCCTGCGCGGCTTCCAGGCCGGTCATGCCGGGCATGCGGATGTCGAGAAACACCACGTCGGGTTCGAGTGCCAGCGCGCCTTCGACCGCGGCCGCACCGTGGCCGACGTTGGCGACGACCTGCAGCGCGGGCCACAGCTGCGCGAGCTCGGCCTGCAGGTTCGCGGCGAGCAGCAATTCGTCTTCGGCAATCAGTGCGGTGGCGTTCATGGTGCGATGACCTCGGTGACCTCGGTGAACGGCAACCGAATCGTCGCGAGCGTGCCGCCTTCGACGTCGTGCGCGTCGCTCAAGGTCAGCGAGGCGCGATCGCCGTAGAGCGCTGCGAGCCGCTCGCGCACTTGCACCAGCCCGAATCGCGTGCCTTCGGCCGATGGCGCCGGCAACCCCGCGCCGGTGTCGCGCACGGTGAGCACCAGAGTGCCGCCATCACGCATGGCGCTCATGTCGATGCGGCCACCGGCCACGGCCGGCTCCAGGCCGTGCTTGATGCAGTTCTCGACCAGCGGTTGCAGCAGCAGCGGCGGCACCGGCTGATCGGCAAGCGCCTCGGGCAAATCGAAGCGGGTTTGCAGCCGGTCACCCATGCGGATCTGCATCAGCGCGAGGAAATCGCCGATCCGCGCGAACTCGGCCCGTAGCGGGTGCTGCGCTGCGCGCGAACCGCTCAACGTGGCGCGCATGAAGGCGATCAGCTGGTCGAGCATCACCTGTGCGCGCTTCGGGTCGACGCCGATCAGCACCCGCAAATTCGCCAGCGTGTTGAACAGCATGTGCGGCTCGAGTTGCGATTCGAGCAGCTTCAGCTGGTGCTCGGCGGCCTGGCGTTGCGCCGTCTCCACGGCGGCTTGTTTGCCGGCGATGGTTTCGCGCGAGTAAAACCAGTAGGTGATCACGGTGCCGGGCACGAGCGAGCCGAGCAACAGGGCCAGCATCTGGCGCCAGTTGCCGCGAAAGTAACCCTCGAAGTTGCGCCCCAGAATCAGGTTGGCGACCTCATTGCCGAGGCTGAACCCGACCACCGTGCCGACCACGATCGCGATCAGCATCAGGGGCCAACCCGGCCAGTGGCGCGCGGCCTCGGGTGTGCCCGGCGGGTCGTTGCGGTGCGACCATTTCGCGAGCTGCAGCCGGCCGACGTCGATCGTGAACCAGCACAGCATCGCGATGCAGACCGACTGCACCAGGTTGGGCCAGAACGGCGTGCCGAAGCCGCCGGTCAGCAGCAACGCGATGGCCACGCCGAAGCCCATGCTGCGCAGCCCGCGCATCCAGAACCGCTCGCGGCGATGACCGGTTGCGGGGGCAGCGGTGCTCAGCGGTGAATTCATCGTCGGGCATTCTCGCGCAGTGAATCCGCGCGGCTCGGCCATGTCAGGCTGCGATCGCGCCGGCCGGGCGCTTCGCGAGTTGGCGTAACCACAGCCCACGCGCCAGGAACACCCCGCTGAAGCCACCGTAGGCCACGCTGATCGAAGCGGCGAAGCCTGTGTCGGCGGCGAGTGCGTGGTGCAGCGCCAGACTCACGCCGACGAAATACTTGAGTGCGAACAACGCGACGATCAGCGCCAGCGGAACCCAGCTCCCCGGCACGTGCAGCTTGCCTGTCTGCTGCGACCACGCCGCGCCGCGCACGGCGATGAACTGGCGGCCGAATGCCAGCACCGCACCGACCCCGGCGGCCCAGCCGCCGAGCGCCCCGGGCGATTGCCCGAACGCGCTGAGCACGCCCGACACCGAGAGCGCGATCATCACCAGCGGTAAAACAGTGACGCGCGCCAGGCTGACCTGCCGGTCACGCGTTTGCGACAAGCCGAGCGCGACCAGCACGGAGAGCAGGCCCCAGACCCAGACGGGCGTGTGTTGCACGATGGCGATGAACATGGTGTGGCTCCTTGGGGGTGAAAGAAAGCGCGATGCGCCGATGCATCGCACTGTGCCGAGGCCGCGAGTTACTCGCCACGCGGTTGCGACGTAACCCACCCAGCGCGGCGCGAAACGGCGCTCGGCGTGCGTGAGCCGGCTGCTGCAAAATGCGTCGAGTCCGACCAAGTACGCTCGACCCACGTGAAGGCAACCCACCGATGACAGACGCAATCGAGACCGGCGCCAGTGCCGCGCAAGTGATCGCCGAAGCTCGCCACGGCCACGTGCCGCAGGTTGAGTTCGCCGGCGCGAGGTTCCACAGCCTGCACGGGCAGGGGGTGATCGTCACCGGGGGCGCGAGCGGCATCGGTGCCGACATCGTGCGCGGCTTCGCGGCGCAGGACTGCGCGGTCGGTTTTCTCGACCGCGATGCGGTGGCCGGGCAGGCACTTGCGGCCAGCCTGACCAACGCCCATTTTCAACGCTGCGACGTGACCGACGTGCCCGCGCTGCAGGCCGCGATGGCCACGCTGATCGCGCGGCTCGGGGGCGTCGGTGTGTTGGTCAACAATGTCGCAAATGACGACCGGCACGCGTTCGAGGCCGTCACGCCGGCGTTCTTCGACGAGCGCATCGCTGTCAATTTGCGCCCGCATTTTTTCGCCACGCAAGCCGTGATCGGCCCGATGCGCGAGCGCGGTGGCGGCTCGATCGTGAATCTAGGTTCGGTCAGTTGGAAAAACAAGACAGCGGGGTTGTCGGTCTACGCGACCGCGAAGTCAGCGATGAACGGCTTCACGCGCAGCCTGGCGCGCGAGCTCGGGCGCGACGGCATTCGCGTCAACTGTGTCGTGCCCGGCTGGGTCATGACGCAGCGCCAGATCGACCTGTGGCTCGATGCCGCCGGCGAAGAATCGCTCGAACGCAACCAGTGCTTGGCCGGCCGCATCGTCGGCACCGACATCGCGCACATGGTGATGTTCCTCGCGGCCGACACGGCGCGCATGATCACCGCGCAAGAGTTCGTCGTCGATGCCGGCTGGAGTTGAGAGCTTGAAAGTTTTCCGAAAAACATTCAGGCGCACCGTTACTCAGTGGCCGTTGGCGCTCGCACTTTTCGGCCTTTGGGCTTGCAGCAGCGCGCCCGGAATCGCGACGCGGCCGGAGCCGCTGCCGAGCCGGGCGGTCGCTGCAGTGCAGGCGCCGGTAACAGTCGCACCGGCGCCTGCGCCTGCGCCCGTGCCTGTTGCCGTACCGGCACCGGCGCCGATGCCGGCCTCGGCACCCGCGCAGCCGATCGAAAGCGCCGGCGTCGCCGCGCGGTTTCCCGATCCCTCGGTGCGCTACCGCACGCCGGCCTTCGAGCCCGGCCACGACGGCTTTACCAGCAACGCCGAATTGCGCACCCTGTTGCAGGGCCTGACCCGCGATGGCACGGCCGTCGGCCCCACCGCAACCACGATCCGCGCGTTGCAAGTCGGCAGCTCGCAAACCGGCGTGCCGATCGACGCGCTGCATTTCAGCCGTGCGCCAACGCCACTCGCTGCCACCGGCGTCACCGCGCGCGCAACGAGGCCGACCGTGCTGCTGATCGGCCAGCAACACGGCGACGAGCCAGCCGGCGCCGAGGCGCTGATCGTGATCGCGCAAGAGTTGGCCGGTGGCAAGCTGGCCGCGCTGCTCGACCGCATCGATGTCGTGATCCTGCCGCGCGCCAACCCCGATGGTGCGGCGGCCGAAAAGCGCGTCACCGCCGGGGGCATCGACCCGAACCGCGATCACCTGCTGTTGCGCACGCCCGAGGCGCAGGCGCAAGCGCAACTGATGCGCGAGTTCGCGCCAGTGGTGGTGGTCGATTCGCACGAGTTCACGGCGATCGGCCGGTATGTCGAAAAGTTCGGCGCGGTGCAGCGTTTCGATGCGCTGATTCAGTACGCGATGACGGCGAACCTGCCGCCGTTCGTGACCCAGGCGTCGGAGCAATGGTTTCGCGGCCCCGTGTTGCAGGCGCTGCGCGCGCAGGGCCTGAGCAGCGAGTTCTACTACACGACCTCGACCGACCTCGCCGACAACAAGGTCTCGATGGGCGGCGTGAACCCCGACACCGGGCGCAATGTCAACGGGCTGCGCAATGCGGTGAGCTTTCTGATCGAAACGCGTGGCGTGGGCCTCGGCCGCGCGCACCTGCTGCGCCGCGTGCACACGCACGTGACCGCGATCACCAGCGTGCTGCAGAGCGCGGCGGCGCGTGCCGACGATCTGGCGAAGCTGCGCCGCTTCGTCGATGCCGAGGTCGCCGCCAAAGCGTGCCGGGGCGAGATGATCGTCGAGGCCGCGGCCACGCCGAGCGAATTCAAATTGCTGATGCTCGACCCGGTGACGGGTGCCGACAAGCCTGTCGACGTGGCTTGGGATTCGGCCCTCGAGCTCACGGCCGTGAAGCGCCGCGCGCGCCCCTGCGGCTACTGGCTCGGCGCCGAACAGGCCGATGCCGCGCTGCGCCTGCGCGGCCTGGGTGTGCAGGTGCAACGGCTCGACGAGCCCGGCGCGCTGCGCGGCGAGGCCTATGCCGAGACCGCGCGCGAGCTCGTCACGCGCAGCGATGTGCGCGGCGCCATCGCCGATGCGGGCAGCGCGGGCCTGCCGGCGCAGGTGCTGCGCGTCGCGGTCGATCTGGTGCCGGCGCTGATCGACGTACGTGCCGGCAGCTACTACATCGGCCTCGACCAGCCGCTCGCCAACCTCGTGATCGCGGCGATGGAGCCCGACACGCAAAACGGCTTCGTCGCGAACCGCATCGTCACCGAGCTCAAGTCGCAAGCGCGCGTGCTCGCCCGGCCCGAGATGCGGATGACGGCGATGCCGTGATCGCACCGCCCGACTGTAAGAATCGCACCGATGCACCGACTCACCCCCATGACCACGCCGCTACCGACCCGCATCTACCGCCACCGCTTGCCGGTGCGCGTGATGCACTGGATCAACGTGATCTGCCTGACGATCTTGCTGATGAGCGGGCTGCAGATCTTCAACGCGCACCCGGCGCTGTACTGGGGCAAAGACTCGACCTTCGCGCAACCCTGGGTCTCGATCGGCGCGTTCAATGTGCCCGGCGGCGGTGTCACCGGTGTCACGACGATCGCCGGCCACCGCTTCTCGACCGACGGCGTGCTCGGCGCCTCGAAGTCGGGTGATGCGACGACGCAAACGGCGCGCGCGTTTCCTTCGTGGGCCACGATCCCCGGCCCGCAGTGGCTCTCGATGGGCCGCCACTGGCACCTCTTCTTAGCTTGGCTGTTCGTGCTCAACGGCATCGCCTACGTGGCCTATGCGGTCGCGAGCGGCCACCTGACGCGCGATCTGCTGCCCACACGCAGCGAGCTGAAAAACATCGGCCGTTCGATCAAGAACCACGTGCTGTTCAGGCACGAAACCGGTGAAGCCGCCAAGCGCTACAACGTGCTGCAGATCCTGGCCTACCTCACGGTGATCTTCGGCCTGCTGCCGTTGGTGATCGTCGCGGGCCTGGCGATGTCACCGCGGCTCGACGCGGTGGTCACCGGCTGGGTCGATCTGCTCGGCGGGCGGCAATCGGCGCGCACCCTGCACTTTTTGGCCGCGACCGGGCTGCTGTTGTTCGTGCTGGTGCACGTGTTCGAGGTGCTGATCAGCGGTGTGTTGAACCAGCTCCGCTCGATGGTGACCGGCTGGTACACGCTGCCGGCAGACAAGAAGGTGAAGCCATGATCCGCAAGCCGATCTCGAGCGGTAGACCGAAGGCCGTACCGAGCCGTCGCAGTGCGTTGCGTGCGGCGCTCGCCGGCGTAGGTGCTGCGTCGCTCGCGGGTTGCGATCGGCTCTCGAACAACGCCGCGTTCGTCGATGTGCTCAAAAGCGCGCAGCACCTGAGCCACGGCGCGCACAAATTGGTGGCCGGCCGCAACGCGATGGCGCAGGAGTTCAGCCAAGCCGATGTGGCTGCGCATTTCAAGGCCAACGGCACGCTGGTGCCGGCCGACGCCGACTACACGGCGCTGATGCAAGGCGGCTTCAATGCCTGGAAGCTGCAGATCGATGGCCTGGTCGAACAGCCCACCGCTTTCACGCTCGCCGAGTTGCGCGCGATGCCGTCGCGCACGCAGATCACCCGCCACGATTGCGTCGAAGGCTGGAGCACGATCGGAAAATGGAAGGGCGTGCCGCTCGCCCACCTGCTGGCGCAGGTCAAGCCACTGCCGAGCGCGAAGTTCGTCGTGTTTCGGTGTGCCGATTCGATGGACGGCCCGTCGCTCGACGGCCGGGACTCGAAGTACTACGAGAGCGTCGACCTCGACGACGCGTACCACGTACAAACCGTGCTCGCCTACGAGCTCAACGATCAGCCACTGCCTGTTGCCAATGGCGCGCCGCTGCGCGCGCGCATCGAGCGCCAGTTGGGCTACAAGCACGCCAAGTACCTGATGCGCATCGAGCTGGTCACGAGCTTCGACAATATCCGCGGCGGCCAGGGCGGCTACTGGGAAGACAACGGCTACGAGTGGTATGCCGGCATCTAACGCATTTGCCCACATCCGGAGTCACCATGCACAAGACATTTCGTTCGTTCGCCGTCGCCATCGGGCTGGGTTTCGCGGCGCTCGCCGCCATCGCCGCGGAGATGCCGTTCGACAAGGCCGGCTTCGACGGTGCGCTTGCGCAAGGCAAGCCGGTCATCGTCGATTTCAGCGCGAGTTGGTGCCCGACCTGCAAGCAGCAAAAACCGATCGTCGAAGGCTTGATGAAGGACAAAAAGCTGGAGCCGGTGACGCTGTTCATCGCTGATTTCGACAAAGAAGTGGCACTGAAAAAACAGCTCGGCGTGACCATGCAAAGCACCATCGTCGTCTTCAAGGCCGGCAAAGAAGTCGGCCGGTCCACTGGGCAGACGCAGAAGCAGGCGATCTCCGACTTGTTCGACAAAGCGCTCTGAGCATCGTTAGCGCCACAGGCTGAGGCCGCGTGGATTTCGGCCCGGGCACCTTCTTGCTCGGCTACCTCGCCGGGCTGCTGTCGACCTTGTCGCCTTGCGTGCTGCCGCTGCTGCCGATCCTGCTCGCCACGGCGGTCTCGCAGCACCGCTTCGGCCCGCTCGCACTCGGCGCCGGCCTCACGCTGTCGTTCACGCTCGTCGGCGTGTTCATCGCAACGCTCGGTGCGTCGATCGGGCTCGACCCAAGCGTGTTGCGCAAGGGCGCGGCGCTGCTGTTGATCGGCTTCGGCCTGGTGCTGCTCGTGCCGGCGTTGCAAATGCGATTCGCCGCTGCGACCTCAGGGCTCGGCGCCACGGGCGACGGATTGTTGTCACGCATCGCCGGCGCCGGCTGGCTCGGCCAATTTGCGGTCGGCTCGGTGCTCGGCGTCGTCTGGAGCCCGTGCGTCGGCCCGACGCTGGGCGCGGCGTCGACCCTGGCATCGCAAGGCCGCGACCTCGGCCAAATCACGCTGCTGATGCTGCTGTTCGGCCTCGGTGCCGCCACGCCGTTGCTCGTGATCGGCACGCTCTCGCGCAAGGCGATCACGCGCAACCGCGGTCGGCTGCTCGCGCTCGGCCGGCGCGGCCGGTGGTTCCTGGGCGCAGCGTTGCTCGTTGTCGGGCTGGCGATTCTGAGCGGCGGCGACAAGCGCTTCGAGACCTGGGTGGTCGATCATTCGCCCGACTGGCTGACGGCGTTGACGACGCGCTTCTGACGGCCGCCGACGGGCGATCGCTCGCCGATCTTCAGCGTCGCCTGCCACCACCGAGGATGCTGCCCAGCACCCCGCGGATGATCTCGCGGCCGACGCTCGAGCCAATGCTGCGCACAGCAGAGCGCGCTGCCGATTCGGCCAGGCCCTCGTGCTTGCCGCCGCGCGGGCCGGTGCTGCCGAACAGCACGTCTTTCAAGCCGCCGAACAGGCCGCCGCCTGCGTCGCCAGCGGCCGGCGGGCCTCCGGGCAGGTTCGCGGTGCCAATGGGCGGCATGCTGGCGGTGGGCGTCGATATCGAAGTCGATGGCGACGCCGGCGCTGCACTCGGGCTCGCCACTGCACGCCCCTTCAATTTTTCGTAAGCCGATTCCCGATCGACCGCTTTCTCGTACACCCCCGCCACCAGCGAGCTGTCGATCAGCGCCTTGCGCTGCTCGGCCGTGATCGGGCCGATCTGGCTGCCGGGTGGGATCACGAAGACGCGCTGCGTGACGCTCGGTCGGCCTTTTTCGTCGAGCAGGCTGACGAGCGCCTCGCCGACCGCGAGCTCGGTGATCGCGGTCTCGATGTCGAGCCCCGGGTTCGCGCGCATCGTGCTCGCTGCCGCTTTCACGGCCTTCTGATCGCGCGGCGTGAAAGCGCGCAGCGCGTGCTGCACGCGGTTGCCGAGTTGAGCCAGCACGGTGTCGGGAATGTCGAGCGGGTTTTGCGTCACGAAGTACACACCGACGCCCTTGCTGCGCACCAGCCGCACAACCAGCTCGATGCGCTCGACGAGTGCCTTCGGCGCCTCGTTGAACAGCAGGTGCGCCTCGTCGAAGAAGAACACCAGCTTCGGCTGCTCGAGGTCACCGACTTCGGGCATCTGCTCGAACAGCTCGCTCAGCATCCAGAGCAGGAAGGTCGCGTACAGCCGCGGCGCGTTCATCAATTGATCGGCCGCGAGGATGTTGACGACGCCGCGCTGCTTGCCGCCCACGTCGACGGTCTGCATGAAGTCGGCGATGTTGAGCATCGGCTCGCCGAAGAACTTGTTGCCACCCTGGCTGTCGATCTGCAGGATGCCGCGCTGGATCGCGCCGATGCTGGCCGCGCTCACATTGCCGTACTCGGTCGTGAACTGGCTGCCGTTGTCGCCCACGTACTGCAGCATCGCGCGCAGATCTTTCAGGTCGAGCAGCAGCATGCCGTTGTCGTCGGCAATTTTGAAGACGAGCTGCAGCACGCCCTGCTGAATCTCGTTGAGTGCCAGCATGCGCGACAGCAGCAGCGGGCCCATGTCGCTGACGGTGGCGCGCACGGGGTGGCCGCTGGCTTTCGTGTCGGTCGCGAACACATCCCACAGCGTTGCGGGGCAGGCGACCGAGGGCGAAGGCTCGATGCCGCGCTCTTTCAGGATCGCGGCGAGCTTGGCGCCGACCGTGCCGGCCTGGGTGATGCCGGTCAGGTCACCCTTCACGTCGGCCATGAACACCGGCACACCGAGGCGGCTGAAGTTCTCGGCCATCGTTTGCAAGGTGATGGTCTTGCCGGTGCCGGTGGCGCCGGTGATCAGGCCGTGGCGGTTGGCGAAAGCAGGGAGCAAAACGCACTCCGTCTTGGCGTGCTTGGCAATCAGGATCGGCTCGGCCATCGGGTGCTCCGGATCGGGGTGAACGGTCAGGGGGTGTAGCCCAAGTAAAATTCGAGTCTATCCAACAAACACCGCTGCGCCGCGAACGATCGGCCAGCAGGTCTCAGGACAAAAGAAGGAACCTCATGGCCGGTCATTCCAAGTGGGCCAACATCCAGCACCGCAAGGGCCGTCAGGACGAGAAGCGCGGCAAGGTCTGGACCCGCGTGATCCGCGAGCTCACGGTCGCGGCGCGCCACGGCGGCGGCGATCTGGCGATGAACCCGCGCCTGCGTCTGGCCGTTGAGAAGGCCAAGGCGGTCAACATGCCGGCCGACACCGTCAAGAAGAACATCGACAAGGCCACCGGCAACCTCGAAGGCGTGAGCTACGAAGAAATTCGCTACGAGGGCTACGGCATCGGCGGCGCGGCCATCATCGTCGACACGATGACCGACAACCGGGTGCGCACGGTCGCCGAGGTGCGCCACATCTTCAGCAAGTACGGCGGCAACATGGGCACCGAGGGCTCGGTCGCGTTCCAGTTCAAACACGTCGGGCAGTTCGTGTTCGCGCCGGGCGCGAGCGAAGACAAGGTAATGGAAGTGGCGTTGGAGGCCGGCGCCGACGATGTGGTGACCGATGGCGACGGCGCGATCGAGGTGCTGTGCGCGCCGCCCGAGTTCGAGGCGGTGAAGGCGGCACTCGAGTCTGCGGGGCTCAAGCCCGATGTTGCCGAGGTCACGATGCGGGCTGAGAACACCGTCGCGCTGTCGGGCGAAGATGGCCAGCGCATGCAAAAGCTGCTCGACATGATCGAAGACCTCGACGACACGCAAGAGCTCTATCACAACGCCGAAATATCGGAATGAAGAGCGCCGAATGAAAAGAGCAGGGAAATGAAGGTCCTCGTCATCGGCAACGGCGGCCGCGAGCACGCGCTCGCTTGGAAGCTCGCGCAATCGCCCCAGGTGAAGACGGTGTTCGTGGCGCCCGGTAACGGCGGCACCGCGGCCGACCCGAAGCTGACCAACGTGGCGCTGACCGACTTCGCCGCGCTCGCCGATTTCGTGCAGGTCGAGCAGGTCGCGCTCACGGTCGTCGGCCCCGAGGGCCCGCTCGCGGGCGGCATCGTCGACTTGTTTCGTGCGCGCGGCTTGCGTGTCTTCGGTCCGACGCGAGCGGCGGCGCAGTTGGAGAGCTCGAAGGCGTTCGCGAAGGCCTTCATGCAGCGCCACGAGATCCCGACCGCGCCGTTCGAGACCTTCACCGATGCGACCGCCGCGCGTGCCTATGTCACCGCGCAAGGTGCGCCCATCGTCATCAAGGCCGATGGCCTGGCGGCCGGCAAGGGTGTGGTCGTCGCGATGAGCCTGCCGCAGGCGCACGAGGCGATCGACTGGATGCTGAGTGCCGACGACAACAAGCTCGGCGTACAACACAACGCCGGGCGAGATGGAGATCAACAGCCGCGCATCGTGATCGAGCAGTTTCTCGAAGGCGAAGAAGCCAGCTTCATCGTGATGTGCGACGGCACGCACGTGCTGCCGCTCGCGACGAGCCAGGATCACAAGCGCCTTCTGGACTGCGACCAAGGCCCGAACACCGGCGGCATGGGCGCGTACTCGCCGGCACCGGTCGTCACGCCGAATGTGCACGCCAAGGTGATGCGCGAGATCATTCACCCGACCATCGCCGGCATGGCCCGAGACGGCATCGTCTTCACCGGCTTCCTGTACGCCGGCCTGATGATCGACGGGCAGGGCCAGCCGCGCACCGTCGAGTTCAACTGTCGCCTCGGCGACCCCGAAACCCAGCCGATCCTGATGCGGCTCGAGAGCGACATGTTCGACGTGCTGATGCATGCGACCGATGGTTCGCTCAACACCGTCGAACTTGCATGGGACCGGCGCGTCGCGCTCGGCGTCGTGATGGCCGCGAGCGGCTACCCGCTCGCTCCGCGCAAGGGCGATGCGGTGACGAACCTGCCGGTCGATGCGCCCGACGCGATGGTCTTCCACGCCGGCACCACGCCGAGCGCGGCCGGCCCCGTCACCTCGGGCGGGCGCGTGCTGTGCGTGACGGCGCTGGGCGACACCGTCGAGCTCGCGCAGCAGCGCGCTTACGACGTGCTGCGCGGCATCCACTTCGGGGGTGCGCAGTACCGGCGTGACATCGGCCACCGGGCGATCGAGCGATGAGCGTCGAGACCGCCGAAGTTCGCGCCTATCTGTTGGGTCTTCAGGACCGCATCGTCGCATCCATCGAAGCCGAAGACGGCCAGCCGTTCATCACCGATGCCTGGCAGCGCGAGCCGGGCGGCAAGCTGGAGGGCGAAGGCCGCTCGCGACTGCTCGAAGGCGGCGCGGTGATCGAGCGTGGCGGCTGCAGTTTCTCGCACGTCAAGGGCAAGGCGCTGCCGCCGTCGGCCACGCAGCACCGCCCGGAGTTGGCCGGCGCGCCGTTCGAGGCGATGGGCGTGTCGCTCGTCTTCCACCCGCGCAACCCGATGGTGCCGACGGTTCACATGAACGTGCGCATGCTCGCGGCGCTGCCCGCTGGGGGCGAGCCGGTCACATGGTTCGGCGGTGGCATGGACCTGACGCCGTACTACGGTTTCGAAGAAGACGCAGCGCACTTTCACCGCACCAACCGCGACGCGCTCGCACCGTTCGGCGACGACAAGTACCCGCGCTTCAAGCAGTGGTGCGACGAGTACTTTTTTCTCAAGCACCGCGACGAGCCGCGCGGCATCGGCGGCGTGTTCTTCGACGACTTCGCCGAGCTCGGTTTCGAGCGCAGCTTCGAGATGCTGCGAGCGGTGGGCGATGCGCTGGTGCCTGCGTACCTGCCAATCCTGCAGCGCCACAAGAACGATGAGCATGGCGAACGCGAGCGCGCCTTTCAGACCTACCGCCGTGGCCGCTACGTCGAGTTCAACCTGGTGTTCGACCGCGGCACGTTGTTCGGTTTGCAATCGGGCGGTCGCACCGAGAGCATCCTGATGTCGATGCCGCCGGTCGTGACCTGGCGCTACGACTGGCAGCCCGAGCCGGGCACGCCCGAGGCGCGGCTGTACACCGACTTTCTGCGCCCGCGCGACTGGGCGAATTGGCCGCCCGCTTGAGCGAGACGATGGCCCCGCGCGTGGGCATCTTCGGCGGCAGTTTCGACCCGGTGCACAACGCGCATGTCGCGCTGGCGCGCCAGGCGCTGACCGAACTCGCGCTCGACGAATTGATCTGGCTGCCGGCCGGCCGGCCGTGGCAAAAGCGCCGCGTGCTCGCGCCGGTGGCCGACCGCGAGGCAATGGTCGCGCTTGCGATGGCGGGCGAACCGCGTTTCACGCTGTCGCGCATCGAACTCTTGCGCAGCGGCCCGAGCTACACGGTCGATACCGTGCGCGAGCTGCGCGCGCTGCGGCCGGGCGTGAGCTGGCACCTGTTGATCGGCCAGGATCAGTACGCCGCTTTCCACACATGGCATGGGTGGGAAGAGCTGCTCGGCTTGGTGACGCTCGCTGTTGCCGACAGAGCGGCCGACAGAGCCGTCGATCACCTCGACGCGCCGCTGAACGCGGACCCGCAAGTGCTGCGCGTACCGCACGAAGCGGTTGCGCTGCCGATGATGAATGTGTCGTCGACCGGTATCCGCGCGCGCCTCGCCAGCGGGCACGGCATCGACGGTCTGGTGCCGGCTGCGGTGGCGCGCTATATTGCCCGCCACCATCTCTATCAAGACCAACCCCCGCACAGGAGCTGAATGGACATTCGTAAACTGCAACGCGTCATCGTCGATGGACTGGAAGACGTCAAGGCCCAGAACATCCTCGTGTTCAACACCGAACATTTGTCGGCCCTGTTCGAGCGCGTGATCATCGCCTCGGGCACGAG